>JALOTA010000053.1 GCA_025458125.1 Hyphomicrobium sp. | reverse complement strand
AACCGTCTATAGGGCCCGGCCGAAAGAGGGTCCAGCGTTCACGTCGCCGCCCGTGGCCTGCTTTGGTCCTAGGTTCCCGCAGGTTGTACGTCGTCCGCCGGGCGTTTTTTCTCCACCCGTTCCACAGCGAGGATCGACAGTTCGTAGAGCAGCACCGTCGGCAGGGCCATGATCAACATGCTGAGCGCGTCGGGCGGGGTGAGGATGGCGGCAACGGCGAAGATCGCGACGATGGCATAGCGTCGGCCGGAGCGAAGTGCGGCGGACGTAATGAGGCCGGCGCGCGCGATGAGCGTCAGCACGACGGGCAATTGGAAGCAGATTCCAAAGCCGAAAATCAGGGTCATGATGAGGGAGAGATATTCCGACACCTTCGGCATCAACTCGATGGTGGCGGCACCTTCCGAACTTGTCGTGGCGGCGAGCCCGATCGAAAACTTGATCAGGATCGGCATGGCGACAAAGTAGACGACGGCGGCGCCGAGAAGGAAGAAAAGAGGCGTCGCGATGAGATAGGGCAGGAAGGCCTGCCGCTCGTGCTTATAGAGCCCCGGCGCCACGAACTTGTAGATCTGCGTGGCGACAACGGGAAACGACAGGAACGCCGCGCCGAACATGGCGAGCTTCAAATGCGTGAAGATCTGCTCCAGGAAATGCGTTGCGATCAGCCGCACATGATCCTGTCCGGAGACCCACACATAAGGCCACACGAGGATCTGGTAGATGTGGCTCGCAACGGAGAAGCACAGAATGAACATGACGAAGAACGCCGCGACCGCCCAGATCAGCCGCTGGCGCAGCTCGATGAGATGATCCATCAGCGGCGCCTTGGAGGCGTCGATCTCGTCCTGACCGTCGGGAAGCCGTTCCTGCATCGCGTCAGGCTCCGGACTTCGGCGCTGATGCGGGTTCAGGAGAGGCGGGCACCGGCGCCTCGGACTTTGCAAGTGCTGGGGCCTCGCCTTGCATCGGCTGTGTCGATGCCGCGTCTGCCGACGCCTCGGCAGCTTTTATCGAATTGCCCGCCTCATTGACCGCGTCGCCGACCGAGCGTTCGGCCTCATGGGCCGACTTGGAGAATTCCTCGCGCATCCCGTCGAGTTCCTTGCGCAGGTTTTCCATCTCCGCTTCGCGCATGGCGTCTTCGAAATGGCGCTTGAACTCGTTGGCCTGACGGCGCAGCGCTCCCATGTATTTGCCCAGGGTGTTGAAAAACACGGGCAGGTCCTTGGGGCCGACGAAAATGAGGACCACCACGGCGAGGATCAGAAGCTCGCTCCAACTGATCTCGAACATGTGTTCCGTCCGGGCGCGAACAGGCGGCGCCTCAAAAGCTCGGTTCAGCCGCTCTTTGTCGTATCGCGGCGGGGATCGGCGGCGCGGGTCTCGTGCTCGAGCGTGCGCGGGGCGTCGCGGCGCTCGGCCTCGTCGTCCTCGGCCATTCCCTTCTTGAAGCTCTTGATGCCCTTTGCCACGTCGCCCATCAGCGTGGAGATCTTGCCGCTTCCGAACAGCAGTACGACCACGAGGAGGAGCAGCAGCAGATGTGTGGTTGAGAGACCCATCGGATTACGATCCTTTCAGGGGCGCGCTGCCGGCGTGTTTCATGGCGTCTTATCGCAAACTGCCAGCAACGGCGCAATGCGGCACCCGGTAAGGTTGCCTAGACCTCGGCCGCGCCAGGAAATACCAGCGCACGGCTCATGTCGACTTCGATCCCGACTTCGCTGCCCTTGGGACGGGTACGGCCTTCCGGCGACCTCACACGCAAGGGCGCGTCGAACCCCTGCACGCCGATTTCGAGCAAGGCGATGTCACCGAGAAACTTGGTATGCAGAATGCGGCCCGGCAACCCCTGCCCGGCGTCCTTGACGCGAATGCCTCGCTCGCGCAGCCCCAGGATCGCCGTTTCGCCGTCCGCAATGCCGGGCGCCGGGACACTGCCGAACGGCGTTTCGATGACGCCAGCGCGGGCGCGATAGGCGATCTCGTTGATTTCGGAGAACAGGCGGGCGACGAACAATTCGGCCGGGTGATCGTAAAGGTCTTCCGCGCTGCCCGTCTGGACGATGCGTCCGCGGCGAAGAACCGCGATGCGATCGGCCAGCCGCATGGCCTCCTCGGGATGGTGCGTGACGATGACCGCGGTGGCACGGGTCTCGCGCAGCAGCGCCAGGGTTTCCTCCTGCATGCTGTCGCGCAGTTGAACGTCGAGCCCGGAGAACGGTTCGTCCATCAGCAGAACGGCCGGCCGGGGAACCATGGCGCGGGCCAGCGCCACACGCTGCTGCTGCCCGCCCGACAGGATATGGGGATAGGCATCGCTGAGGTGTGCGAGGCCGACGCGCGTCAGCATGCTGCGGGCCTCGCGCTCGGCTTCGCGCCTGGGCAGCGCCTTCAGCCCGAACGCAACGTTGTCGATGATGCTGAGATGAGGAAAGAGAGCGAAATCCTGGAACATCAGACCGACGCTGCGTTCCTCGGGGGGCACGAAGCGGTTGGGGCCGGCGACTTCCTGTTCGTTGATGAGGACGCGGCCGGAGGTCGGCCGTTCGATGCCGGCTGCGATGCGAAGCAGCGTGGTCTTGCCGCAACCGGATGGTCCCAGGAGGCAGACGACTTCGCCCGGTGCGATGGATAGGGAAACATCGTCGAGCGCCAGGGTATCGCCGTAGCGCCGCTCGACATTCTCGAAGGACAGGCTGGCGGCAAAAGTCGCGGCGGCGCGGCGCGGGATTGCCGGCGTGGTTCCCGGCAGCGGCGTGTCTGCGCGGGCGTTGATGTCGGAACTACTCCGGTTCACGCGAGTTCATCTTTCGGTCGGCGGCTGACGTGAAGCCGCGCGGGCAGCGCGCCTCAGGCCCCTTCGCCGGAGCCCGGCTCTGGCTTATCGGCCTCGTCTTCGTCCGGCAAGTCGAGGTCCATCTCAGCCTGAACGTCCTCGTTTTCCTCATCGGCGCCGTCATCGAGCGGCAGTTCGTCCGGCATCAGTGCCGCTACATCGGCCGGACTTGGCACCGAGAAGCCGGGCGGCAGGTTGGCATCGAGAAGCCCCTGGGCCTTGAGGTCCGCCAGCCCCGGCAAATCCTTGATGGCGTCGAGACCGAAGTGGCCGAGGAAGCTGTCCGTCGTGCCGTAGGTGATCGGCTTGCCCGGTGCACGGCGGCGGCCGCGCGGGCGGACCCAGCCGGTCTCAAGAAGAATGTCCAGCGTGCCACCCGAGGTGGAGACCCCACGGATTTCTTCGATCTCGGCGCGCGTCACGGGCTGGTGGTAGGCGATGATGGCCAGCGTTTCCAGAGCGGCTTTCGACAGGCGGCGCTCCTCGTGCGCGTGCTTCTCCAGAAGCCAAGACAGGTCTTCCGACGTGCGCAGCGCCCACTTGCCGGCGACCTTCACCACGTTCACGCCGCGACCGGCATACTGGTCCTTCAGTTCGGCCAGTACGGTTGCGGCATCGGTGCCTTTCGGAAGGCTCTCGGCAATCGTCGCTTCATCAAGCGGCTCGGAGGCGGCGAAGAGAAGGGCCTCGGCAATGCGAATGTTGGCTATGTTCTGGCGGTCGTCGGCATCACCGAAATCCGGCGCGGGACCGATACCGAGCTGAACGTCTCCGAGGGCAGCCGCAAGTTCGCGCGCCTCTGCCGCCAGCGGATCGTCGAGATCTGAATCGCGCTCGACGTTCTCGTTGCTGGAGACGAGCTTGAGCCGGGGCGGTGTCATTTTTTTCTTCCCGTCCTTCATCGGTTCAGAAACGCTCACTCGTCAGCCGATACGCTGCCATGTTGCGCCGTCCCCGCGCTTGCGCACATAGAGCGGAGCGAATGGCGCTTCCTGCTGCAATTCCACGAAGCCCTCGCGCGCCATTTCCAAAGTCGCGCCAAAGGAACTGGCGACGACGGTCTTGGTTTCCTCGGCGGGCGCCGTTTCCGGCAGGTAATGGTTGAGGAAGAGGTCAAGCTGCGTCCACGAGCCGGCACTCTCCCCAACGAGTTTTTCCAAACGGGCGCGGGCATCCTTGATGGACCAGACCTTGCGCGCCTTGACGACGTGGGAAACTTTCACGGTCCGCCGGCGCTGTTCGGCATAGGCTTTGAGAAGATCATAAATCTGGGCGGTCCACTCCGTGTCGCGGACGGTCTTGACGCCTTCGGCCATGCCGCGGGGGAACACGTCGCGTCCAAGGCGTTTGCGCGTCATGAGTTGCGCCATCGCATTGCGCATGGCCTCCAGCCGGGCCAGACGGAAGGCGAGCTTCTGCGCCATCTCCTCGGCTGTTTCCTGACCCGGCTCGGCCTTTTCCTTCGGCAGAAGCAGCCGCGACTTCAGGAACGCGAGCCACGCTGCCATGACGAGGTAATCGCCAGCGATCTCGAGTTTCAGCCGCTGGGCCTCGTTGATGAAGGCGAGGTACTGTTCGACGAGCGAGAGCACGGAGATGTGGGCAAGGTCGACTTTCTGGGTGCGCGCGAGCGCGAGCAACAGATCGAGCGGACCCTCGAAGCCTTCCACATCGACGATGAAGGCTTCAGCCGCGGACGGAGCGTTCTCCGCGTCGGGAAGTTCCCAACTCGCGATCTCCCGCCCGACGTCTTCCGGCTCCTCGCCCATCTGTCCTTCCAAAAACGCGCCGCCCGTGCGGTCGACGCCGATCGAACCTATACTGATTCAGATCGGCCGGTGTGGCCGGTTATCACCTCGGCCAACAGGCGTTCCGCCTCCGCGGTATCAAATTCGCCGTGGTTGTCGAGGACGGACAAGGCCCGCAGCGCCCGGCGCAGCGCGTCGCCCTCCAGATCTGGAACCCCGGTCGCGGCGGCCTCCATCTCGGCAAATATTCCCGAGCAGTGCAAGGCGACATCCGATCCCGCCCGGATGACGGCTTCCGCACGGTCCCGCATGCCACCCCGCAGAGCGTGCATTCCAAGATCGTCGCTCATGAGGAGACCGTCGTAGCCGATCTCTTCACGAATCACGTTGCCTATGACCTTTGGCGACGTGCTCGCGGGAGCATCGGGATCGACGGCAGAAAAGACAACGTGCGCCGTCATGGCCGCCGGGACGTGCGCCAGCGCCCGAAACGGGGCAAAATCGGTGCGGGAAAGCTCGTCCCATGACGTGTCGACGACAGGCAGATCGTGGTGGCTGTCCTTGGTGGCCCGGCCATGTCCGGGGATGTGCTTGATGACAGGCAACACGCCTGCCGCCATGAATCCGTCGGCCACTGCGCGTCCGAGATGGACAACCTGCTCCACCGTTGTCCCGAAGGCGCGGTCGCCGATGATGGCATGAGCCCCGGCAACCGGGAGGTCGAGGACCGGCGTGCAATTGGTGTTGATTCCCAGATCGAGCAGATCGCGCGCCACGAGGCGCGCCGCCGCTTCCGCCGCCGCGCAGGCGCCTTCGCAATCGCCCGCCTCGTAGCGCCGCGCGTAGGCCTCAGCCGGCGGCAAGGCGCGGCCGAGCGGTGGGCGCAGCCGCTGCACGCGGCCGCCTTCCTGATCGATCAGCACCAGGGCGCCGGCGGTCCCGATCTCCGAAATCGCATCGGTCACGAGACGGCGGATCTGATCGTGGGACACGCAGTTGCGCGAAAACAGAATGATGCCCAGCGGACGGGCGTCGCGCAGAAAACGCCGCTCGTCTTCGGTTAGTTCGGTGCTTTCCAAACCGGTGATGAGGGCACGGCGTTGCATCTGGGGGCGCTCGATGATCGGCTCGACATAAACAAAAGGCCGCGGGGTCTACGCCGCGGCCTTCGCTCAACGGTTGGCTGCGTCTCAGTAGGCCATGACCCAGCAGCTCGAATAGCCGGCGGACTTCAGCTGAGAGCAGACGGAATTGGCGCCGTCCTTGGAGCCGGGCGGACCGACCACCAGACGATGATAGCGGCCCTTCTCACCGAGATTGGCTTCCGTGACGTCAGGCGTCTTGTTCTGCAGGATGCCGCCGTAGCGCTGCTGGAGATCGGCGAACTGCTGCAGCGCGTCGATGCGGCTTGTGCCGGATGCGGGTACGGACGCGAGAACGGCGACATAGCCGAGCCCCGTAGTCTTCGGCGCGGGGGGCGTGGACGAGCTTTCAGGAATGGCAGCTGTTTTGGTGACCGGCTTAGGAGCGGGCTTGGGCTTTTCAGCAACGGGCGCTGGCGCCTCGGCGGCGGCCGACGCTTGCGCCTCAACGGCTGAATTAATGGATTTTGGTACCACAGGTGCCGGCCGTGTCTCATTGGCGGCAACCTGAACCGGCTCCGCGGGCGGCTGCACGACGATGGGCTGGGGCTTCTGTGCGACCGGAGCCGGGGCCGGCGTATCGGCACCGGGAACATCGATCAGGGTCATGCCGGGGACCGGAACCGAAACCCCAGGCGCGGCTTCAGGTGCGGCCGCCGCTGCGGCCGCGGGCGCCTGGATTTCGCCGTCGCGCCCGACCACGAGCGTCTGGACCTTGCGGGCGCCGGTCCCGTCCGACTCCGTCGCGGAGTTGGCAGAGGAACTGCTGCCCTCCCCAAGACGGCCGAGCAGTTTGCTGTCCGTATTGGCGAACTGCTTACCGCCCGGCTCAGCCGGCTTCACCTTCGAGGGGCCTTCGGCGCTCTTGACGACGGGCGTCGGTCCACCCTCGGCGCCGCCGAACAATGACAGGTAGCCGTAGGTCATTCCGCCGCCGACGACGATTGCGCCGACGAGGGCGGCCATGACCGTCATCCATTTGCGGCTGCGCGGCGGCTCGGCGGCTTCGTAGTTTTCGTCGTCGTAGCCCTGGGCGTTCGGATCGGCGTAGCCCTGCTGGGCATAGCCATCGGCATCGCCCCCCGTCTGAGCGGCATAACCGCGGGTGTCGGGCTGATAACCGGCCTGATGGCCCCAATCGGAATAGCCGGACTGCGGATGGGTGGCGAGATCAGCCGTGAGGTGGCCGAAATCCTGTTGCGGAGGTTGGGTACGGCCCTGGGGCGGCATGTAGGCCGACAAATCATAGCCGCGCGGATCGGACGCCGGAGCGGGCGCGCCCGCCGGAGCTGCGGCCCACTGATCATATTGCGCACCGCGAAGCGCGGTCCGGGGATCGGCCTGGTACCCGTTCGGATCGCCGTAAGCCGGGGCCTGAGCCGGCGCATAAGCAGCAGATTGAGGCATGCCGTAGCCGTTCGCCTGCGGAGCGGGCGTGCCATAGGCCGGAGTGGCCGTCGGCGGAATGTATGGATCGAACTGCGTTGTCACGCCCGGCTGCTGGCCCGGGCCCCAATAGTACCCCTGATCGTCATAGCCTGACGGCTGGGCAGCAAAACCGGGCTGCGGCTGGGCGGGAGCCGCCGCGGCATTCTGGGCAGGATTTTGGGCAGGCTTCGGGTTGGGCAGCGGCGCGCCGCCGAGGCCTTGCGTCCACGCGTTGTAATCGAAATCACCCGGCGCCTGCGTGCCCCTCGGAGGCGCGGCCTGAGGCCGGTATCCGCCCGGAGGTGCCTGTCGAGGGTCGGAGCGAGACATGGGCGGTCTTTCCTTCAGCTTGGGATCATGGCGGACTCATCTCGCACGATCCCGGCTCGAATCGGCTTCAGAGCCAAATCTAGCGCATGGCTTCCGGGGCCTCGACCCCGAGAACTCCAAGACCTGAGGATATCACCGCACGCGTCGCATCGACGAGCGCACACCGCGCCACCGTCAGGCCCCCGTCAGTCGGCTGGATAAAGCGCAAATGTGGCAAATCGTTGCCGCGCGTCCATAGGCCATGAAAAGCGGAAGCCAGATCATAGAGATAGAAGGCCAGCCTGTGGGGTTCGCGGGCCTCGGCGGCCGTGGCGATCAAGCGTGGGTACTGGGCCAGCTTGCGGATGAGTTCGAATTCGGCCGGATCCTCCAGCCGCGCGAGGTCTGCGCCGGCGAGAGCGGCTCTCGACAGATCGAGTGCCGGCATCTGCTCCCTGGCGTTACGGAACACGCTGCATGCGCGCGCGTGCGCATACTGCACATAGAAAACCGGGTTGTCCTTCGACTGCTCCGTCACCTTGGCGAAGTCGAAGTCGAGCGGCTCAAGTTCCTTACGATAGAGCATCATGAAGCGGACCGGGTCGCGGCCGACTTCATCCACCACGTCACGCAGCGTGACGAACGTGCCGGCCCGCTTCGACATCTTGAACGGTTCGCCGCCCTGGAAGAGCTTGACGAGCTGCACGACCTTGATCTCGAGATCGGTCGTGCCGCCGCGCGTGCGCCACGATTTCAGCTTGCCTTTCTGATCGCGGTCGAGCGAACCACCCGCCAACGCGGCGACCGCCGCCAGCATCCTGGGAATGTAGCCGATATGGTCGGCGCCGAAGACGTTGATGAGGTGCGGGAAACCGCGGCTGATCTTGTCGAAGTGATAGGCGATGTCGCCCGCGAAATAGGTGTAGGACCCGTCGGACTTCTGCAGCGCGCGATCCATGTCGTCACCGAACTCGGTCGATCTGAAAAGCGTCTGCTCGCGATCTTCCCACTCCTCGTCGTCGTGGCCGAGCGGTTTGGCCAGACGGCCCTGATAGATCAGATCCTTCTTGCGCAGGGCCTCGATGGCCGCCTTGACCTGATCGGCTCCGCCGCGAGAAAGCGACGCCTCCGAGACGAAAACATCGTGGCGGATGTTGAGCGCGGCGAGATCGTTCCTGATCATGACGAGCATTGCGGCGATCGCCTCGTCGCGGAAGAGAGCCAGCCACTCGCCTTCGGGCTGAGCCGCGTACGTATCGCCATACTTGCCGGCCAATGCCGCGCCGACGGGCTTCAGGTAGTCGCCTGGATAGAGCCCTTCGGGAATGGATCCGATCGTTTCACCCAGCGCCTCGCGGTAACGCAGATGAACGGAGCGGGCGAGTACGTCGACCTGCCCGCCGGCATCGTTGATGTAGTATTCGCGGGTGACCTCGTAGCCGGAATGGGCCAGCAGATTGGCCAGCGCATCGCCAAAGACGGCTCCCCGGCAATGGCCGACGTGCATAGGTCCCGTCGGGTTGGCGGACACATACTCGACGTTGACGCGCTCGTGCCTGGGAGCACCGCGGCCATAGGCGGGGCCGTCTTCGACGATGCTGCCAATGAGGCCGTGCCAGAAGGCGGGCGTCATGGTCAGGTTGAGGAAGCCCGGGCCTGCAACGGCAACCGATGCGATTTCCGGATCTCCAGCCAGCTTGGCTTTCAATGCCTCGGCGATGTCGCGTGGCTTGATCCCTGCCGCTTTCGAAAGAGTGAGCGCAACGTTCGAGGCCAGATCGCCGTGGGAGGAATCGCGGGGTGTCTCCGCTTCCACCTGCGGAAGGACGACATCGCGCGGCAGCACGCCCTCGACCTTAAGATCCGCCAGAACGGCTGCGATCTTCGCTTCGACGTGAGTGAAAACGTTCATCGTGGTCTTCCCTGGGTGTGCATCCGCCCCGCCATGCCGCGATGCGAGAGGAAGCGGCGCGTCTATCGCAATTCCGGCGTTTCGGCAAACAGCCGCCGGTGCTCGGCGATGGCGTAGCGGTCGGTCTGGCCGGCGAGGTAGTCAGCGGCAAGCCTCGCGCGCCGCCGAGGCTCGAGGCGTTCGCTGATCGATTGCCAGGCTTCAGGCAGCGCCGTGCGGTGGTTCAAATCGGCGTAACAGGCGAACAGGTCGCCGACGATCCCCTCAGCTGCGGTCATCACGCGGGTCACGCGCGGGTGCCGGTAGACACGCTCGAACAACACACCGCGCAGAGCTTCCAGATCGCTCCACATCCCTGGCGAAAAACGGATGACGGGCCGGCCGGCGCCACGAATGTCGTCAGGCGAACGGGGGGCCAGCCCAGCCAGTTGATGGCGGCTTTCCAGGACGACATCACGGATCAAAGCGGTAATCATGCGCCGCGTGACCTCGAACACGGCGCGGCTCGTCTCCCTGCCCTCTCCTTCCGCCAGAACGGCGGCTGCAAAGGGGCCGGCGAAAGGAACGCCGCTCAGGTTGTCCAGCGTCAGAAGGCCGGCGCGCAGACCGTCATCGACGTCGTGCGTCAGATAGGCGATGTCATCGGAAAGGGCGGCGACCTGGGCCTCGGCGCTGGCCCATTGATCGGGCTGGAGAGACTGCCAGCCGTCGAACTGCCGGGCGACTTTGAGAACGGCGGCACCCTTGCCGCCGGTCAGGGGGCCGTTGTGCTTGGCCAGGCCTTCGAGCGTTTCCCAGGTGAGGTTCAAGCCGTCGAAATGGCTGTACTTGCGTTCAAGGGACGTGACGATGCGCAGGCTCTGGGCGTTGTGATCGAAACCGCCGAAGTTCGTCATCGCCGCGTCGAGAGCGCGCTCGCCCGCGTGGCCGAACGGTGGGTGGCCCAGATCGTGCGCAAGCGCGAGAGCCTCCGCGAGATCTTCATCGAGCCGGAGCTGGCGGGCAATCGTCCGCGCGATCTGTGCGACCTCCAGGCTATGGGTCAGTCGCGTCCGGTAATGGTCGCCCTCGTGATAGAGGAATACCTGGGTCTTATGGGTCAGACGGCGGAAGGCGGTCGCGTGAAGGATACGGTCGCGGTCGCGCTGGAAGGGGCTGCGGGTCGGGCAGGCTGGCTCGGGGTAGCGGCGGCCTCGCGACGGCACGGCGCTCGCGGCGTAGGGACCAGGGGAGCGTTCGCCGGCGCGCAGGCCGCCGCCGTAAAGGTCGCCCTCATCGTCATGTCGCGCGGTCATCGGTGTCCGGCCGTCTTTGTTGCCCGCAAGGGGTTTGACAGGGGTGCTCCGCTCCCTATCTTCAACTGAGCCGCGGCGCCAGCCCCCCGGCAACCGTAGCGCTGCGATCTTGGCCCTGTCGAACCCCACGGAAAAGCGATGAGCGAACAGACCGTTACCGTGACCGCCCCGGCCGCCCGCCGGATCACCGAGATCGTGGCGTCGGAGCCCGCCGGCACGATGCTGCGCGTGGCCGTGGAAGGCGGCGGCTGCTCGGGTTTCCAGTACCGCTACGACCTCACCCGGGAGGCCGCCCCCGACGATGTCGTGATCGAACGGGACGGGGCCAAGGTTCTGATCGACCCGGTGTCGCTCGAATATCTCTCCGGCTCGGAAATCGATTTTGTCGACGATCTCATTGGCGCGTCGTTCCAGATCCGCAATCCGCACGCGACATCCTCGTGCGGCTGTGGCACGAGCTTTTCGCTCTAGCCCGTCCTTCAACCGCATCGCGCCGTTCATGAAAATCGTCACCTGGAACATCAACGGCGTCAAAGCGCGGCTCGATCATGCGCTGATCTACCTGCGGGAGTCCAAGCCCGACGTGATCGGATTCCAGGAGATCAAATCGGTCGACGAGGGATTTCCGGCAGAGGCCTTCGAAGACCTCGGCTACAAGGTCGCGACGCACGGGCAGAAGGGCTTCAACGGCGTAGCGATCCTTTCGCGGCTGCCGATGGAGGATGTGACGCGCGGCCTGCCGGGCGGCGACGGGGACGAACAATCGCGCTACATGGAAGCGACCGTCATCGATGGAACGCTCGCCGTGCGGTTCGCGACCCTCTATCTGCCCAACGGCAATCCCATCGGCACCGATAAATTCACTTACAAACTCGCGTGGATGGAGAGGCTGACGGCCCATGCCCGCAAGCTTCTGGCGACGGAAATGCCGGTCGTGCTGGCGGGCGACTACAACGTCATTCCGGAGCCGGTCGATGCCAAGCGCCCCGCCGCCTGGACCAACGATGCGCTGTTCCAGCCAGAAAGCCGCGCGATGCTGCGCAGGATCGAAGCTCTGGGTCTGACCGATGCCGTGCGCGCCTGTCACCCCGGGCCCGGCGTCTATACCTTCTGGGATTATCAGGCGGGCGCTTGGCAGAAGGACGACGGCATCCGTATCGATCACATCCTGCTCTCGCCACAGGCGGCGGACCATCTGCAGGCCGCAGGCGTCGATAAGCATATTCGCGGCTGGGAAAAGCCATCCGACCATGCGCCGGTCTGGGTCGAACTGGGCTGAGCCGCGCGGCGCCGGCGGGACGGCCTGACCTACTGGGGCGCCGCAGGAGCGGGCGGGGTCGCGGGTACCAACTCCACCTGCTCGGGCGCATCGGCGAAGACGAAGAGGTAGGACAGCATCGCAGCAACGCATATGGCCGCCGCGAAGATCATGAAGCGCTTGGAATGCATGTGGCTGGTAATCCCCTCTAACGCCGCGAAGCTTAGGTGCTGCATGTACGAGGTGCAAGCCAATCCCTCGCCGGACGGTGTCGCCATCGCCACCGACTCGACGCGGAACCATCGGTCCACATTTACCATTGCGGCGGCTTTCACAACCGGCGCAATGATGGCACCTTTCGAATGTCAAGCGGCCGGCCGGAGGGCCGCCTTCAATTGAAACTCAAACCGCGCGATGTGAATGCATGGCCGATCCGTACGAAACCCTGGGCGTGGCGCGGAATGCAAGCCAGGACGATATTCGCAAGGCGTATCGGAAAGCAGCCAAGGAGACCCACCCGGATCTCAATCCCGGCAAGCCGGAAGCGGAGGCCCGTTTCAAGGTGATCAACGCCGCCTATGACGTGATCGGCGATCCGGATAAGCGCAAGAAATATGATGCCGGCGAGATCGACGAGACGGGTGCCGAACGACAGCCCGAACGGCATTACTATCGCGAATACGCCGAAGCCGATCCGAACTTCCGCTACGGACCCCGGTCGTCGCAGCGGCGTTCCCAGACTGGAAATTTCGATTACGACGTCTTTTCCGATCTCTTCGGTGAGCGCGGTGGGGGCGAGCGATTCCGCATGCCGCCGCAAGACGTGCGCTATTCCCTCGATGTCGATTTCCTCGATGCGGTCAACGGAGCGCGCAAGACGGTCCACATGCCGGACGGAAAGACGCTCGACATTTCCATCCCGGCGGGAATCGAGGATGGCAAGGTTCTGCGCCTCAAGGGGCAAGGACGACCCGGGTCCGACGGCAAGCCGGGAGATGCCTATGTCGAAATATCGGTTCGCCCGACTGCCCGGTTCACTCGGGACGGCTTCGACATCTCCAGCATCTTGCCTGTCACGCTCGGCGAAGCGCTGAATGGGGCAACGGTCCGCGTCGATACGGTCGACGGGGCGGTGGATGTGCGGGTGCCGAAGGGCGCCAAGGACGGCACCAAGCTGCGCTTGCGCGGCAAGGGCGTGCCGCGTGGAAAAGACAGCGGCCGCGGCGATCAGTTCGTCGAGATCAAGATTGTGCCACCGGTGGATGTCGACGAGGAACTGGCGCGCTTCATGGCCGAATGGGAGACCAAACACCCGCAACACCCGCGTGGAAAAAGGGGCGAGTGAGATGATCCGTGAACTACAGCTGTTTGCGCAGTACACATGCCTGGAACGCCACGTCCTGCTCACCTGGATCGATGAGGGCGTGGTGGAGCCGCAGCGGGACGAAGACGGTTTTCTATTCGATCCGGCTGACGAGGCACGCGTTGCGCTGGCCTGCGACCTGCACTACCGGATGGGCCTCGACCATGCGAGCCTGCCCGTCATCCTGTCGTTGATCGATCAGCTGCATGAAGTGCGTCATCATCTTCGCGTAATCACGCGGGCGGTGGCTGAGCAGCCGGACGAAATCAGAGACCACATAACCCGCCGGGTCGCCGGCACCGATCCTTCGACCTAGCAACGGCCGCAGATTCAGACGGCCTTGCCGACGAGAGCGCCGATGGCGGCGGTGAGCGCCATGGCGAAAGCGCCCCAGAAGCTCACACGCAGCGTCGCCCGGGCGATGTTGGCTCCGCCCGCCCATGCGCCCAGCGCGCCGAGAAGCGCAAGAAAGACCAGGGCTGCGGCCGACACCGTGTAGACGAGCTTGTCGGCGGGAGAAACGAACACCATGGCGAGCGGCAGCGCGGCACCGACCGCGAACGACGCCGCGGATGCCATCGCGGCCTGCACCGGCCGGGCCACGGTCATCTCCGAGATGCCCAGTTCGTCGCGAGCATGGGCGCCCAGCGCATCTTTCGCCATCAGCTGATCGGCCACCTTCAACGCGAGGTCCGCATCCAATCCGCGCTGCACGTAGATGTCGGCAAGTTCGCGGCGTTCGAATTCCGGCTGAGTGGCAAGTTCCGAGCGTTCGCGGGCAAGGTCGGCATTTTCGGCATCGGATTGCGAACTGACGGAGACGTATTCGCCGGCGGCCATCGACATGGCTCCGGCCACGAGCCCGGCAACGCCGGCAAGCAGCACTTCGTTCGGTCCGGACGACGCGGCGGCGACGCCAACGATGAGGGAGGCCGTCGATACGATGCCGTCGTTGGCGCCAAGGACGGCGGCGCGAAGCCAGCTAATGCGCTCGACGAGGTGGCTTTCGGTGTGGGAGCGCAGTCGGCTCATCGGCAATCCTGCTCGGACAAATGACACAGACGATGCGACGTCAGAGACGCGTGGTGCCTTGCAGATGCGGCAAGCTTCGCAGCCGTTCCGGGCTGTGCCGCTTCAACGATTGTCCGGATCGCGTACTTCCGCGCCGACGTCACGCAGCCGGGGCGACGTCGTACCGTAGACGAAGCCATCGCCGGAGGAACCGGCTTCGACGGGTTGTCTGCGCACGGCGGGAGTGACGTCCATAGGCGCCTCGCCAGCCTTGATCGGGTTCACCGGTTCCCCGTTCTGACAGCTGCGCTGCGGTTCGGCAGCGAGAAGGCCAATGCCGGACGCCTCGGCCGACTCGGGCTTGCGG
>JALOTA010000120.1 GCA_025458125.1 Hyphomicrobium sp. | reverse complement strand
CGCCGTCGGGGAAGCGGGCTCTGAAAAGGACGCCAAGTTCCAGGTCGACGAAGCGCTGCTGCAGGCCGTTGACTGGGGTGCTTGGGCCAGCTGGATGGCAAACGGCTCGACGCCCGGCTACTCGTTCGGACCGCGCAAATACAGCTGCAAGAAGGGCGGTTCTTGGGGCTGGACCTGCCGCGGCTCGGCAACGATCTGCAAGCTCTGATCAAGCTGCCAAATAGTAAGCGGCCGCGGTCTGGACGGACCGCGGCCGCTTTTTTTAGAGCGGTTTGTCAGCTTTCGCCGCGAAGCGCGGTCAAAAGTTCGGGCGTGGGATAACTGTCGGCCGGCAGCCCCAGCTTGACCTGCATGGCCTTCACGGCCGCGCGGGTGGAGGCGCCAATCTTTCCATCGACCTCACCGACGTCGAATCCCCGCCTCTTCAACTGACGTTGCAATTCCTTTGCTTCGTCCTGTGCCAGCACGGGAATCTGACGCTTGGGCTTTTGCATGACCGGTGCGCCGTCGATGCGGGTGGCGAGCCAGGCCGCAGTGATCGCGTAGGAGAGCGACTGGTTCCACTGAAGATAGACGTTGAAGTTCTCGTAGGCGAGAAACGCCGGACCGTAGCGGCCCATAGGCAAAAGAAGCGACGCGGGCATGGAATCATTTGGAAGGGCCGAGCCGTCCGCCTTCGTGACCCCCCATGCCGCCCACTGCGATCGCGGCAGCTTGGTCGCCAGTTCGGCCTTGTCCCACGGCAGTTCGCTCGTCACGACAACCTCTTCAAGCCAAGGCTCGTCGCGGCGCCAGCCAAGATGGGTCATGTAATTGGCTGTCGAGCCGATGATGTCGGTCGCGTTCGCGAAAAGGTTGATGTCGCCGTCCCCGTCATAATCGATGGCGTGGGCGAGATAGCGCGTTGGGAGAAACTGAGTCTGACCAATTTCGCCGGCCCATGAGCCGATCATCGTGTCAGGCGTCATGTCACCGCGATCAATGATTTCGAGCGCTGCCATCAGCTCCTGGCGAAACATCTCGCCGCGACGGCAGTCGTAGGCGAGCGTTGTCAGCGAATTCATGATCGGCAACTTGCCCATACCGGCGCCGAAGTCGCTCTCAAGCGCCCAGAAGCCGGTGATGACGGAGGCGGGCACGCCATACTCCTTCCCAGCGCGGGCGAAGGTCTCAGCATTCCGCTTTATCTGCGAGCGGCCATTCGTGACGCGGTTGTTCGTGGCAAGCTTGGCTGCGAAGTCGGTGAAGCTTTGGGCGAAGAACCCCTGCTTGCGGTCACGCGCGATAACTCCTCCATCAAGTGTACGGCCGTCGAGGGCAAGCGATATGGTGCGCGGAGAGATGCCGTTCGCAGCCGCTTCCTTCCGGAATGCGGCGAGCCATGTGTCGAAGCCGACCGCATTCTTGCAGTTGGCGGGGTTGGGTTTCGGCGGCAGCCCGGACGTCGCGTACTTGGCGGCGAGGGGATTGGGTGTGCCGGGGCCGGGAACCTGACGGCTTGCCGGCTGGGCCGCAGCCGTTCCGGCGGGCTTGAGAGGTCGGACCGCCTGGCTTTTCGGTTTGCTTGTGGTGGCACTCTGCCCCGTGGGGCCGAACTCAATGCCCTGAGCGTTCAAGGGTGTCGAATTAATTGTCCATGCCCAGCCCAGGGGCAAAAGAAACCCAAACGTCGAGAGAAACAATCGATGGCGTAACATCCCCGGCCCCAGCCCCTTATTCAGACTAAACCTCAATACTGAGGCGGAGCTGTGTGGCAGCCTCAAGACGATGCGTGGTCAAAAATGATCCTGCGGCAACGCGGAAAGGGCTGGCTATTGACCGTTTTCACAAGCAAAACCCGGCTGTTCGCATGACAGCCGGGTTTGT
The DNA here is from genome assembly GCA_025458125.1 of Hyphomicrobium sp. GTDB lineage: Bacteria > Pseudomonadota > Alphaproteobacteria > Rhizobiales > Hyphomicrobiaceae > JAGVSR01. Next base: position 3,015 of record JALOTA010000120.1, on the reverse strand, counting down.
TTTTCGGTTCGCAACAGCCCGTCAGCGCTTGCGCGGTGGGCCCTTGTCGCTGCCGCCCATCATGCTGGATTGCGCCTCCATCCAGCTGGAGAGGGCCTGTTGCCAGCTTTTCTGCCACATCTCGGCGGCTTGCATCCAGAACTGCAGCGGGGCGGTCGGCATGGTGGCGAAATCGCCAAAGTTCTTCATGTCGGGCATTCCCGGCATTTTGGTGAAATCGGGGAATTGGAAGGCATTTGCCGAGGGAAGGCCGGAGCCCGGGTTCTTAACCTGCTGCTCCCAGGCGTCCATGATCTGGTCCAGAACCTGAACCTGCATCCTGGAGGCCTGCTGCATCTGCTGGCGGGTCATGTCGACAAGCTCCGCCGGCCAGCCCATGGCCTTGGCAGCATTGCTCATCTTGTCGAATACCTTGTTTCCGTGCCGCTCGGCCTGGTTGGCGGCGTCCTGCCTCCAGTCGCACATGGCCTCGAAGGCCGAGGTCAGCGCCGACTGGACCTCGTCGTTGAGGCCCGCGGCCTTCAAGGCCTCCTTGAAGCCCTGACCGCGCGCGTTCGATGTGCCTGCCATGTCCATTCCTCCCATTGAAATTCCGCTTTTGATCATTCTTGCACACGCTGTTTTGGGTGGCCAGTACCGTAAGTGATCCGAAGGGTTACCGTTCCATGCTGCGACGGTTCGCCGGAACCGGAGAACGCCCCTTTTGCCGCGGAAACCCAAATGCTATCAGCCGCCCATGACAGACATCTCAATGATCCGAAACTTTTCCATCATCGCTCACATCGATCACGGCAAGTCGACCCTGTCGGACCGGTTAATCCAGCTGTGCGGCAACGTCTCCGATCGCGAGATGAAGGCGCAGATTCTGGACAGCATGGACATCGAGCGGGAACGTGGCATCACCATCAAAGCGCAAACGGTGCGCCTCGACTACAAGGCAAAAGACGGAAAGACCTATCAGCTCAACCTGATGGACACCCCCGGCCACGTGGACTTCGCCTACGAGGTGTCGCGTTCTCTCGCGGCCTGCGAGGGGGCTATCCTCGTTGTGGACGCAAGCCAGGGGGTTGAAGCCCAGACGCTCGCCAACGTCTACCAGGCGATCGACAACAACCTCGAAATCCTGCCCGTCCTGAACAAGATCGATCTCCCCTCCGCAGATCCGGACCGCGTGAAGCAGCAGATCGAAGACGTGATCGGCATCGATGCTTCGGAGGCCATCGGGGTCTCCGCCAAGACGGGCCTCAACGTCGCTGCGGTGCTGGAGGCGATCGTCGAGCGGTTGCCACCGCCGAAGGGCGAACGCGACAGGCCCTTGAAAGCCATGCTCATCGACAGCTGGTATGACGCCTATCTCGGCGTTGTGGTTCTGGTGCGCGTGATCGAAGGCACCCTGCGAAAGGGGCAGCGCATCAAGATGCTGTCGACGGACGCCACTTATCCCGTGGAGCGCGTCGGCATCTTCCGGCCCAAACAGGAGATGCTGGCGGAACTTGGCCCCGGCGAGATCGGCTTCTTTACAGGTGCCATCAAGGAAGTGGCCGACACGCGCGTCGGCGATACGATTACGGATGAGAAAAACCCCACGGCAGAACCGCTCCCTGGCTTCAAGCCAGCCCAGCCGGTTGTGTTCTGCGGTCTCTTTCCCGTCGATGCGGCAGATTTCGAAGACCTGCGCGAAGCGATGGCGAAGCTGCGGCTCAACGATGCCAGCTTCTCCTTCGAGACCGAAAGCTCGGCCGCTCTCGGATTCGGTTTCCGCTGCGGCTTCCTCGGTCTTCTGCACCTCGAGATCATCACCGAACGTCTGGAGCGGGAATTCAACCTCGACCTGATCACGACGGCGCCGTCGGTCATCTACCATCTTCACATGAAGGATGGGACCATGATCGAGATGCACAATCCGGCCGACATGCCGGACGTCGTGAAGATCGACCACATGGAAGAGCCGTGGATCGAGGCCACCATTCTCGTGCCGGACGATTATCTCGGCGCAGTCCTCAAGCTTTGCCAGGACCGTCGTGGGCGCCAGAAGACACTCACCTACGTGGGCACGCGTGCAATGCTCGTCTATGAGCTACCGCTCAACGAAGTCGTGTTCGATTTCTACGATCGACTGAAGAGCGTATCGCGCGGCTACGCATCATTCGACTATCACATCAGCGGCTACGAGCAGGGTGACCTCGTAAAGCTCTCGATTCTCGTCAACGGCGAGCCCGTGGATGCACTGTCGATCATCGTGCACCGGACGCGGGCGGAGAGCCGTGGGCGATCCATGTGCGAGAAGCTCAAGGAATTGATCCCACCTCACCTGTTCCAGATTCCGGTTCAGGCCGCTATCGGCGCCAAGGTGATCGCCCGAGAGACAATCAAGGCCCTTCGTAAAGACGTGCTGGCAAAGTGCTACGGCGGCGACATCAGCCGCAAACGCAAGCTTCTGGACAAGCAGAAGGCTGGCAAGAAAAAGATGCGGGAATTCGGCAAGGTCGAAATTCCGCAGGAGGCGTTCATCGCGGCGCTCAAGATGGACGAGAACTGAGCCGCGGATCGCACGCGGGAGAAGCGGCGGCCGCCGGAGCGAAGCCGCCTTTCTCATTGCTACCGGGCCGCCTGGATCAACCCACTCCCATGCTGGCGGTTTGAACGTAGACCGCCATGGCCATTGCGAGCACCGGTATGAGGACCACATGCGCTGCTGAAAGCGCAAGCTGCACCCTTGGACGTTCGCTGACGAAGCTGCTGATACGCAGGACGGAAATCGCGATCATCACAGTCACGGCGAGATAGGCAAAGAGGAAGATGCGGTCCGACAAGGTCGTGCCATCGCTGTCAATGGTGGGCAGCGACAGATAGAGCGCAACCGCGGAAAGCAGGGCCGTGACCTGGATCGTTACAATGGCCTCGAAGTGGGACAGAGGGATGAAGATCGACACGTAGGCGACGGCCATGATGAAGAGCAGAGGGACCACGACGCGCAGGAAGTAATCGGTGGTTTCCCGCTCCATGATCCAGACG
>JALOTA010000119.1 GCA_025458125.1 Hyphomicrobium sp. | reverse complement strand
TAAACTTAGCGCAAATGATTATTTTCCATCCGTTCCCCTTGCCGCGATTTTGACTGCAAGGCTTCGCCGATTCGAGAGCGAACGAGCGAAGCTGCATGCACGGTTATTGATGGTGAACGGGGGAATGGATGATTGGGATGAGATCGCTCGGCGCCGCAGCGGCGCTGTCTGTTTTGGCGGCGGCCGGAGTTGCGCCCGTCCGTGCCGCGGATCTTGGCGGAGACTGCTGCGCGGATCTCGAGGAGCGCATTGCCGAACTCGAAGCGACGACGGCCCGAAAAGGCAACCGCAAGGTTTCTTTGACGATCGCGGGCTGGGTTTCAGAGCAGGTGCTGTTCTGGGACGACGGGGAGGAGAGTAACGTCTACGTTCAGTCGCTCGGAACTGCATTCGCCAGCAACTTCAATCTGACCGGCCAGGCGCAGATCAGTCCCGGCATAACGGCGGGCTTCGTTCTGCATCTGGAGTTTGATTCCAACAACGTCTACACCACCACTCAGGACAATCCGAATGGACCGCCAGGGGACCAGGTGCTGTATGCCAACTGGTTCATCAAAAGCGAGGACCTAGGCAAAATCAGCGTGGGCAAGATTTCGCCGGCTGACGATAGCGCGGTCGTGGCGATCGACGGTTCGGGCACGCTCGCGGCCGCGTACTGGGTCGCCTACGACGTGTTCAGCTTCAGGGTGCGCGGCAACTTTGCCCCGGGCGACAGTCTCATCTGGGGTAATGCCATCTCATGCCGTGGCTACGGTGGGGGACCAGGCGATTGCGACGGCCTGCCACGCAACGTCGTTCGATATGACTCGCCTGTGTTCGCGGGTTTCATGGTGTCCGCGTCCTGGGGCGAGGATGATATCTGGGCCGTGGCCGGAAAATACGCGGCCGAGTTTTCGGGCTTCAAGCTGGCGGCCGTGGCGACCTACTCGGAAACCACGGACCAGGCGATCGGCGGTCCCGCGGTCGGCGGCGCTCTCGAATACTTGCAGGCGAGTGCCTTCCTCCATCACGTGCCGTCGGGTCTGTGGGGGCAGGTGGCATGGGGCCACCTGGATCAGTCCGTCAATCCGGACGATTTTCCCGAAACGGACGCCTACTACGTCAAGTCGGGCGTCAGGCTCAAGGTCAATTCGCTTGGCGCAACCATTCCTTACGGCGAATATCTATACGGCACCGACGGTGCTCTGATCGTCAACGACAACGGAACCGCCGGCAACACCGCGGATGATGTCACCCGCGTCGTCGAGGATTCGGAATCGACGTTTTGGGGCTTCGGCGTAGTGCAAGAAATCGACGCCGCCGCCATGTCGATCTGGTTGCGCTATCGCAGCCACGACGTCGATGTTCCGGGCGTCGACACGAAGGGCCTAGATACCGTCGTATTTGGCGGCTTCATCAACTTCTAGAATTTTCCTGACTATTGCGACAGAAGACGCCGGCGACTTCCCAAAAGGGAGTCGCCGGTTTTTTTCTTATTCGAAGGGTTGTGCGATAAGCTTATGAATTCGGAAATGCATAGCTTATGAGAAGTCTAACTGCTCGTGAGTGATAATAAATCCCTAAATGCTTATTTGACCCACGCGGCTTCAGCCGTCTAATCGTTCTTATCTCGACCGTCGCCGAAGCGCGTTGTCTTGAGAATTGTGGCGAGCCGGGAGCGCTCGGACAGGGTGCCGTAGCGGCTTAGAAGGGGAATGGAATCATGAATGCTCGGAACGCTTTGTCATTTTCTTTGCCTGACCCGTCGCGAACCGCGCGCGTAACCGTTGTTTCGGCCGGGGTGCAGTCGCCATCGAAATCGCGGGCTCTTGCCACGGCCGTCGTGAAGGCGATCGCCGCACGTTATCCGGTCGAAGCGACATTCATCGATCTGGCTGATTGGGGTGCGGAGTTCGGGGCGGTCAACACCAGAGAGGGATTGTCTCCGGCAGCCGAATCTCAGTTCCGCGCGGTCGAAACCGCAGATCTTCTGATCGTCGGTTCCCCGGTCTACAAGGGCTCGTATACGGGACGGTTCAAGCACTTCTTCGATCTGTTTCCGCCCACCGCCTTGACCGGCCTCCCCGTGCTTCTCACCGCGACCGGTGGTTCGGATCGTCATGCGCTCGTTATAGAGCATCAGTTGCGGCCCCTCTTCGGCTTCTTCGCCGCCCTCTCGCTGCCCACGGGCGTGTATGGCGTGGATGGCGATTTCCAGAATGGCGAAGTTGCGAGCCCCGCGCTCGACGCGCGGATCAATGCGGCTGCCGACGAAGCCGCCCTCGTCCTTGCTACCGATCTTCGCTCCACCGCACAGCCCCAGGCTCTGCGGGCGGCAGCATCGGCTTGAATTCACCGCTTGAGGAAACGACAACATGTCTACCACGCAATACGCAAGCACGAGCCAGGAAAGCGAACCCGTAAAGTTCGCCTATTGGGTGCCGAATGTCTCAGGCGGGCTCGTTATTTCGAACATCGAGCAGCGCACGCACTGGGATCTCGACTACAACATCAAGCTGGCGCAGATCGCGGAGCAGTCCGGCTTCGACTATGCCCTCAGCCAGATCCGCTTCACCGCCGGCTATGGCGCTGAAAATCAGCATGAGCCGGTGTCGTTCAGTCAGGCACTCCTGCACAACACGACCAAGCTGAAATTGATCGCCGCGCTTCTGCCCGGACCTTGGAATCCGGCCGTCGCCGCAAAGCAGATTGCCTCGATCAGCCAGTACACGGGCGGGCGCATCGCCGTGAACGTCGTGAGCGGATGGTTTCGGGGCGAGTTCACCGCCATCGGCGAGCCTTGGCTGGATCATGATGAGCGCTACCGGCGCTCCGAGGAATTCATCCGAGCGTTGCGCGGTATCTGGTCGGAAGACAACTTCACCTTCCGCGGAGATTTCTATCGCTTCACCAACTACAGTCTGAAACCGAAGCCGCTTCAGCCATTGCCGGAAATCTTCCAGGGCGGCAGCTCACGCGCTGCCCGCGACATGGCTTCGCGCGTGTCGGACTGGTATTTTACCAACGGCAATACGCCGGACGAGATCAAGAAGCAGATCGACGACATCCGCGCCAAGGCCAAAGCTCACGGGCGCACCGTCAAGATCGGCGTGAACGCGTTCGGCATCGCGCGCGATACGGAAGCAGAAGCGCGCGCGGTGGTCGCAGAGATCATCGCCAAGGCCAACCCCGAAGCCGTCAATGCCTTCGGGCACGAAGTTAAGAACGCCGGCGCGGCTTCGCCTGAAGGACAGGGCAACTGGGCAAAGTCCACTTTCGAGGATCTCGTTCAATACAACGACGGGTTCCGCACCAATCTGATCGGCACACCACAGCAGATTGCGGAGCGCATACTGGCCCTTAAGGACGTCGGCGTCGATCTCGTTCTCCTTGGTTTCCTCCACTTCCAGGAAGACGTGGACTATTTCGGCAAGCATGTCTTCCCGCTGGTTCGCGAACTCGAAGCCCGCCGGGCTCCGCGATCTCAAGCGGCAGAATAGAGAGAAGTTCTGCAATGACGTCATTTCAACCGGCAGCGCTGGGGCGCTGCCGGACCGCTCACTCGCGGAGATTCCGGTGAACACTGCGATTGCCAAGAATGCGGTGGAGTTCGGTCCGGCAGGTGGAAAATCACCTCGCGCGGCGAACGTATCGCGGCCGGCTCACAATGCCTGGCCGGGGACGGGTCATGGCGCACTCGCTCCGGAAGAGCACGATCCGATCCTCCATCTCGACAACGTCTCTCTGTCGTTTGGCGGCGTGCGCGCGGTGTCGGGCGTCAGCCTCAGCGTGGCTCCACGGGAGATAAGGGCGGTTATCGGACCGAACGGCGCCGGCAAGAGCTCCCTCATCAATCTGATCAGCGGAATCTATAAGCCGAGCGGTGGGACGATCTGCATCAACGGCCATGTCTACTCCGAGGTTCCGGCCGGAGAAGTCGCCCGCCTCGGTCTTGCGAGGACTTATCAGAATCTTGCGCTCTTTCGCGGACTCACCGTGTTCGAGAACGTCATGGCGGGGCGATCTCAGTCGGTTCGCTCGAATGTCATCGAGCAGGTCCTCGGGCTGCCCAGAGCGAAGCGCGAAGAAGCCGACGCACGGGCGCAGGCGGAATTCGTCATCGAAGCTCTCCATTTGACGTCCGTTCGCGACCGGCACGTCGGCCAGTTGCCCTATGGCATTCAGAAAAGAGTGGAAATGGCGCGAGCGCTCGTCGCGCGGCCACGGATCCTTCTTCTCGACGAACCGATGGCGGGTATGACGGCATCCGAGAAGTCAGAAATGGCCGGTTACGTCCGCGCCGCCCGCGATCAGTTCGGATCAACGGTTGTTCTCATCGAGCATGACATTGGGGTGATCATGGGCTTGTCCGACCGCGTAGCGGTTCTCGACTACGGTCGAAAAATTGCCGATGGCCTCCCTTCTGAGGTGCAGCAGGATCAGTCCGTCATCGACGCCTATCTCGGCGTCGTGCATGAAGACGAGCCCGGCGAGGCGGTACCCGCATGAGCGAGTTCGACTTCGCCTTTTTCCTCGAAGTTCTGGTGGGCGGTCTCCTCTCGGGCATCATGTATTCCCTCGTCGCCCTGGGATTCGTGCTGATCTACAAGACCTCGGGTGTCCTTAACTTCGCGCAAGGCGCCATGCTGCTTTTTGCAGCGCTGACCTTCGTGGGTCTCCTTGAGCACGGACTGCCGTTCGCAGCGGCATTTCTCGTCACCCTTGTCATCATGGCCATATTGGGTATCGCCATAGAGCGGGCCGTATATGGCGACTCTGGGCCTCGCCTACATTCTGGAGGGCGGCGCCCAGCTGATCTGGGGAACGCAGGTCCACGCGCTCGACCTTGGCGTCAGCGACAAGCCCATCATCATTGGCGGCGTCTACATCAGTACGTTCGATCTCGTCGCAGCCGCCGTTGCGGCATCAATGGTTGCAATCCTCTCGATCGTCTTCCGCTACACCAGGATTGGTCTGGCCTTCCGCGCGGTGGCCGATGATCAACTTGCCGCGCTTTCGGTCGGTCTGCGCCTGCCCGTCATCTGGGCGACGGTCTGGACGGTTGCGGGCTTCATCGCTCTCGTAGCGGGAATGCTGTGGGGCGCTCGCCTCGGTGTTCAGTTCTCCTTGTCGCTCGTGGTTCTCAAAGCTCTGCCGGTTCTCGTTCTCGGCGGGTTCGACTCGATTCTCGGTGCGATCGTCGGCGGGCTGCTGATCGGAGCGGCCGAAAAGCTGGCGGAAGTGTACCTCGGCGACCTGGTCGGCGGCGGCATCGAGACATGGTTCGCGTATGTCTTCGCGCTTCTCGTTTTGCTGGTGAGGCCGGCCGGCCTCTTCGGGCAGACCACGATCGAGAGGGCCTGAGCCATGACCGCGATCGACACCTACGCTTCGCTCGGTCCGCGAACCTCGTTCGCCAGCCTCGCCTATCCTCTCGGGATAATTGCGGTTGCCTACGGTGTCATTCCGTTCGTTGCGAACGACTATGTGTTCGACGCCATTCTGGCTCCGTTCTTGGCACTCAGTCTCGCGGCGGTGGGACTCAACATTCTCACCGGATACGCCGGCCAGGTGTCACTGGGTTCGGCTGCTTTCATGGCGGTCGGCGCCTATGCGGCTTTCAACTTCGATCTGCGCCTCGACGGTCTGCCCCTGCCGTTGACCCTGGTGCTGGCTGGTCTGACCGCAGCTGTCGTCGGCGTGTTCTTCGGACTTCCGAGCCTACGCCTGAAAGGGTTTTACCTCGCTGTCTCGACGCTCGCCGCGCAATTCTTCGTGCAGTGGGCCCTGACCAAATTCGGCTGGTTCTCGAACAACAATTCGTCCGGCGTCATCGATGCTCCATCGCTGGGGTTCCTGGGCTTCACCTTCAACGGACCTCAAGGCCGCTATCTGTTCTCGGTTTCCGTGGTTCTTCTACTCACGTTCTTCGCGTGGATCAATGTTCTACGCACAAAGCTCCTCGCTTTTGCGATCTCCTCGTTCATCATCGGCATTGCAGGTGTTCTGTGGGCCTTCGCATATCTGAAGACGGTCGAACCGCACGGGTTCAATCTCGACCGCTCCTTTCAGATCCTCTTCATCATCATCATCGGCGGACTGGCATCCATCCGCGGCGCTTTTTTCGGAGCCGCGCTGATCGTCGTCTGCCCCCTCATACTCTCGAGAGTCGGCGGGACGCTTTTCGGGGATCTCTTCGATTCGGGAGTGTTGGACATGAGCCAGCGCATTGTCATCGGCGCCCTCATCGTCGCCTTCCTCATCGCTGAACCCGATGGCCTCGTGGCCCTTTGGGACAGGTTGAAGAAGAGGCTCACCCAGAGAGCCGGAAGTGAAAGCTAGCCTGGCCCAATGGCCAGAAACAAGGAGTGTTACCGATGTCCTATCTAAAGGCAAAGCTCAGGGTGGCTGCGCTAACAGCCACCCTTGCTCTGACCGGCGCTGCTGCAACAGCGACGGCCGCAGACGAACAGTTCTTCCCGCTGCAAAGCTATAGGGTCGGACCGTACGCCGCCGGTGGCACCGGCTTTTTCGGCGGCACCATCGACTACTTCAATCTTATCAACACTCGGGACGGCGGCGTCAATGGCGTCAAGCTGACCTGGGAGGAAGGTGAGACGCAGTATGAGGTGGAGCGCGGTGTCGAGGTCTACGAGCGGTTGAAGACACGCCCGAACATTGCAGCGTGGAATCCCCTGTCTGTCGGCATCGCTTACGCGATGATCGACCGCATCACGCA
>JALOTA010000052.1 GCA_025458125.1 Hyphomicrobium sp. | reverse complement strand
AGGTTTTCGAGCGCGCCGCACCATATGAGCGGCCCTGGGGGGTGTCAAGAAAGGGCGACTGCGGCCTCTTGATGGATGGGTATGGCGAAACCGCGCAGGTCAAGGACGGGTTTGCTTTTGCTCGGACCGCCGTGACGCAAGACGGCAGGAGGACTTGATCGCTGCCGCTTACGGCTCCCCTTCGGAGCAACCGGGCGCAAGTGGCATGGGGCTCAGACCGCCTCTCGGAACGAGCGCGCCGTTTCCAGGTCCACCGACACGAGCTGGGAAATACCGCGCTCGGCCATCGTGACCCCGAAAAGCCGGTTCATGCGGGCCATTGTCATGGGGTGATGCGTGATCACCAGGAACCTGGTGGCGGTCTCGGTCGCCATCTTTTCCATGAGCGTGCAGAATCGGTCGACGTTGGCATCGTCGAGCGGCGCATCGACCTCGTCGAGAACGCAGATCGGCGAAGGGTTGGTCAAAAAGACCGCGAAGATCAGGGACAAAGCCGTCAGCGTCTGCTCGCCGCCGGAGAGGAGCGAAAGTGTCGCGGGCTTCTTCCCGGGCGGCTTGGCGATGATCTCCAGGCCGCCTTCGAGGGGGTCTTCCTCCGACTCGACCATTTCAAGACGAGCTTCGCCGCCTCCGAAAAGGGTCGTGAACAGGCGCTGGAAGTGTCCGTTGACCGTCACGAACGCGTCTTCCAGGCGCTTCTTGCCTTCGCGGTTCAGCTGACCGATGGCGGCGCGAAGCTTGGCGATGGCCTGTTCGACGTCGGCCTTCTCCGTTTCCATCGAACTCACCTGTTCGAGGAGGACGGTCAATTCTTCGTCGGCCTGGAGATTGACGCCGCCGAGCCGTTCGCGATCGCCTTTGAGGCGCTGCAGCTGCCGGTCGATGTCGAAAAGCGCCGGCAAAGCGGCACCCGGCTCGAGTGCCGCCAGGGACAGGCAAGCTTCGGGAGCGACCTCGAATGTCTCGCGAATTTTGCGGGCTTCATCCTGCCGGCGTGAGCGTGCGCTTTCGAGTTTCGCTTCTATGCGAGCGCGGCCTTCGCGGGCTTCTGCAACCTGGGCCTGCGCGGCCCGCAGCGCCTGGACCGCCTCACGGACCGCCGTGTCGGCCATGGCCAATTTGTCCGCCGCCGCCTGCCGGTCGCTTTCAGATGCGCTGATGGCCGAAAGTATGGCGCTGCGCCGTTGGGCAATCTTTTCGGGAAGATCGGTCAGGGTCTCGAGTTCAGCGCGGGTTTCGTTCAGCCGTTCTTCAAGGCTCTTGATCTGATGTTCAGCCCCGCTCTGGCGCGTCGACCAGCGGTCACGGTCAGCCATCGCCGCGGATCGGCGCTCGGCATTGAGTTGACGCTCCCGGCGCAGAGCCTGGAGGCGGCCGCGCGCTTCACCGGCGGCCCGGCGTGCGGCCTGTGCCGTTTCGTGGGCAGCGTTGGCAACGGGTTCGAGGTTTTCCGACTTTACCTCTTCGTCCCGCAACGCTTCCGTCTCGGCGAGGCGGGCGCGGGCTTCGGCAAAATCGGCTGCGAGCCTCTCTTTTGCTGCGGCGACGGCGGCAAGTTTGGATTCCGTCTCGCGGGCCTGTTTTTCGATGACGGTCAGCCGGTTGCGGGTCTGCGTGAGTTCGCCCTGTGTCTGGCGCCATTCGGCGCGCAGCAGGCGTTCGTCGTTCTGGGCACTTGCGTGCTCTTCGACGGAGGCCGCTTCCGCGTCGAGCAGGCTTGCGGCGTCGGCGCGTGCGGCGTGCTCGCGCTCTTCGATTTCGGCCATGCGATTGCGTTCGGCAAGGCGCTGGGCGGCGAGCGTGGCGCCGCCGCTGGTCGCGACATAGCCGTCCCACCGCCAGAGATCGCCATCGACGCTGACGAGACGCTGTCCGGCCGCCAGATGCTTTTGAAGTCCAGGGCCGTCTTCCTGTGCCACGACGCCGATCTGCGACAGGCGGCGCTGAAGTTCGGGCGGGGCATCGACGTAGCGGCTCAGAGGCTCGGTGCCCTGAGGCAGAGCGGGATCGATGGTGTCGATATGCAGAAGACGCCAATGGACGGGTGCATCGTCGGCCACGGGTGCGGTCAGATCCTCGCCGAGAGCGGCGCCGAGAGCGGCCTCGTAACCGGGCGTGACGCTGATGGAATCGACAATCGGCGGGAGGTCGTCTTCGCGGACGGGGATCAGGAGCTTGGCCAGTGTCTCGCGTTCGGTCCTCAAGTTCGACAGCAGCAGGCGCGCCGAGGCGGCCGCGTCCCGGTGCCTTGCGGCAAGTTCTGCCGCAGTCGTAACACGCTGCTCGGCCTCGTGGATTTCACTTTCCAGGCGGGCCGAGCGGTCGGTGAGGATCTGGCCGCGTTCGGTGGTCGTCTGGAGTTCCACGACATCGGGCGCCCGGCCCTGAATCTCGCGCGTCTGGGCTTCCAGGGCGGCGGTCTGCTTCTCGAGACGGTCGATGGCTGCGCGGCGCTCGACGACGGCGGCTTCGAGGCTGCGCCGGCGTGCACGCTGTTCAGCGGCACGGTGAGTGATGTCCGCAAGGGCCTTCTCGGCCGCATCCAGTTTGCCTTCAAGGTCGGCAAGTTCAGCAGACGCTTTCTCTTCCTGTGATGCGGCTCCCGTTTCTGCGTCGCTCAGCGCGACGAGATCCTTGTCGAGACGAGCAAGGATGTCGCGTGCCTCGGAGATCGCGTGTGTTTCGCGGGCGATGTCGCGCTCCAGATGCGACTGGCGATTGGCGAGTTCGTTGGTCCGCTGGCGTGCCCGCTCGGCTTCCTTCTCGAAAGCTTCCTGTTCGATCTTCAGCCGATGCAGCGCGGCGGCCTTCGCGGCCTCCACTTCGCGCAGAGGCGGCAGATGCTCGGCCAGTTCCGCCTCTGTGCGCAGCGCTTTCGATTCTGCTTCGGTCGCGACACCCAGGCGCGCGGTCGCGTCGAGCAGGTTCTTTTCCTCCTGATCGACGCTGGCCTGGGCTTCGGCCCACGCGAGATGGAACACGAGAGCTTCGGTGCGGCGAATTTCGCCGGATAGATCCTTGTAGCGCCGCGCCTGCCGGGCCTGCCGCTTCAGGCTTTCGATCTGGGAGGTCAGTCCACCGATGATGTCGCCCAGGCGGGCTAGGTTGTTCTCGGCTGCCTTCAGTCGAAGTTCGGCCTCGTGGCGCCGGCTGTGCAGCCCAGCGATGCCGGCGGCGTCTTCCAGCACGCGGCGGCGCTGTTCGGGTTTGGCGTTGACGATCTCGGAGATCTGGCCCTGGCGAACGAGCGCCGGGGACCGCGCGCCTGTGGCCGCATCTTCGAAGAGAATTTTCACATCGCGGGCGCGCGCTTCCCGGCCGTTGATACGATAGGCGGATCCGGCCTCGCGCTCGATGCGGCGGGTGATCTCGATGATGTCCTGGTCGTTGAATTCGGCCGGAGCCTTCCGCTCGGCGTTGTCGATGAAGATCGTGACTTCCGCGGAATTGCGCGCAGGGCGGCTGTTGGTCCCTGAAAAGATGACGTCGTCCATTGCCGCCGCGCGCATGGATTTGTGGGACGTTTCGCCCATCACCCAACGCAGCGCCTCGAGAAGATTGGACTTGCCGCAGCCATTCGGTCCCACGACGCCCGTCAGCCCCGTCTCGACGACCAGTTCGGTCGGCTCGACGAACGACTTGAAGCCCAGGAGACGGAGGCGATTGATCTTCATTGGGCTACGGTTCTTCCACCCTGGACTGAAATGAGTTCGGGCAAACTGCGACGCGCGCCACGCCGGCGCGGACAGACAATGCTGGCATTAGCGCGCAGGTGCCGCGTTCGCCGTCGCAGCCGTTCCGCCGGTCAAGAGCGGATCGACCTTGCTTCGGATCTCGGCCATCGTCAGCGTGCTCTTCACCCGTTGGTTCTGGATGAAGAAATTTGGCGTTCCGATGATGCCGAGCGTGCGGCCACGGTCTTTTACGCGCTTCAACCCGTCGATCATGGCCTGATTCTGCAGGCAGCGATCGAACTCAGGCCGGGTCATCCCCACTTGTTGAGCCACCGCGAAAATCGGGTCAAGGCGCACGTCCTGGGAGACCCACGAGGCCTGTTGTTCAAGAAATTTGCCGTAAAGCTCAAAGTACTTGCCGGGTTCCGCGCAGCGCAGTGCAATGGTCGCGGTTCCGGACGTCTTGCCAATTGGGAATTCACGCAGGACGTAGCGAACTTTGCCTGTGTCGATGTATTCGCGCTTCAGTTGAGGAAAGACATCGCGGTGAAACGCACGGCAGTGCGGGCAGGTCAGGGACGCATACTGGACGATGGTCACGGGTGCGTCGGCGCGGCCCAGATACATTTCCGGCAGGTCGGGTCCGGGAGTAACAACCTCGGCCAACGTCGGGTTCTGGATAATCTGGCGCGCGCCAGCCGTAGGATCGGGTATTTCCGCCAGCGGGTTATGTCCTGCGACGGGCGCATCGGCGGTGACCGTCGCGGATGATCCGGCGCCGCCGTTGATGGCCGGGGCGCCGGAGTTGGTACAGGCCGCGACGAGGACCGCCGCCACGAGCGGCACAAGGGTTCCAAGCCAGTGGTCCCGTGCCGCGCGCAGCCTCATTTCAGAAGAGGTTCCAATGCCTTGTCGAAGCCTTCTATGGTCGGCGGCTCGGTCAATTTCTTGCCGTTGATGAAGAAGGATGGCGTCGCACTGACACCGAACGTTTCGGCGGCACGGGTCCGAATGGCCGTCAGCTTGTCGAGAAGCGCCTGATCGGTGAGGCACTTGTCGAAGCTCTCCTGGGTGAAGCCGGCCTGCTTGGCGATCTCGAACAGCTTCGGTGTGGGGTTTTCCTTCACATAGGCCCAGTCTGCCTGGGTCTCGAAGAGTGCGCTGATCATCGGCAGACTCTTTTCTCCGCCGGCGCAGCGGGCCAGCATGGAGGCCGCGAAGGCGCGCGGGTCGAGAGGGAATTCGCGGAAAATAATCCGGACTTTACCGGTATCGACGTACTTCGTCTTGAGCTCGGGAAGGACCTTGGTGTGGAAATTCTTGCAGTGGCCGCAGGTCATCGAGGCGTACTCGACGATGGTAACCTTGGCGTCTGGGCTGCCCATGACGAGATCAGGCAATTCAGGCTGGTTCATCAGCGCTTCGACGGCGACTTCGGCCGGTCCATCGCCGGGGCGGGCCAGCGTCGGCTGAGTGGCGGCGGCGGTGAGGGTGCCGGCGAAGGCGAGCGCGAGGGCCGCGCGGCGGTGGAAGCGAATTTCAGCGAGTAAGGTCTTCACGTGCGGCTCCTGATCATACCCGTTCCGGCGTCTTCGGCAGCTTCCGGATCGATATCCAGGGCCGTAGCACGCGGTCACTGCCGCATTAAGGCAAAAAACCGCCGATTGCCAACTGAATAGCCGGTAATACGCGAGGAAGTCGCGGTGTTCAGCGGGGCCGTGAGGCTGCCTTGACGCCCGCTGCCATGCGGGCAAGGGCGTCAGCGAGGAGGTCTCCGGCGGGGGCTTCGGCGCGTGCTGGCGCTCGCGCAGCGGTCTTTGCAGCGGGCGCGGCCGAACGGGAAGTGAGCGGTGCCTGGAGGATGCGGAGCTCGGTCACGGCCCGATAGCCGAAATAGGCGTTGATCCGCTCCACGATCTGCCGGGAGCGGTAGTCCACGTCCAGGGCGCGCGCCGGATCGACACGCAGCACGAGGGTAGCGCCGCGCCGGTTGCCGGTTTCTTCCGCCAATTCCGGCGCCTCGACGCCGCGAGGCCAGACGACACGCTCGGGGGCGGTCCACTGTGCCACGTCACTGCCGGCGATACGTTGCCAATCCATGATCAGAGAAGCCGTCGAGAATCCAAAGTTTTCGAATGCCTTACGGGTGAGCCCGGGTACGAAGGCGCCGACCGCCTTGCCGGGCGAGATGCGGCCGCGCGCCACCGCCGGCTGGTACCGGGCGGGGGCGATTGCGCCGCTCCAGGCGGGCTTCGCAGCGCTCTTGCGTTCGCTTCTCAACATTGGACGACTTACGAAGTTGGTTTGCGCTTCGGTGCGCGGTCTCTACCATCTGGAGGCTGATTCGCGCTTGATGCGAAGGGGAGCGGCGTGATGCTCGTGGCCCGAAAGCAACTGCCGCTCCGGCCGGCCGGTCCGGACACCGTCGACGCCTTGCTTGCGTGGTACGACGCTGAGCGGCGTGACCTGCCTTGGCGTGTCAAAGGACGCAAGCGACCGGATGCCTACCGCGTCTGGCTCAGCGAAATCATGCTGCAGCAGACAACGGTCAAGGCCGTCATCCCGTATTTCGAGAAGTTCGTGGCGCGCTGGCCGTCGGTCGCCGATCTTGCGGCGGCGCCGCTGGACGACGTTCTCGCGATGTGGGCGGGGCTCGGGTACTATTCGCGGGCGCGTAATCTGCATCGCTGCGCGATTGCCGTTATGGAACGCCCCGATGGGCAGTTTCCAAAGACGGAAGCCGAACTCATCGAACTGCCGGGCATCGGGCCTTACACGGCGGCCGCCATTGCCGCCATCGCATTCGGCGCCGCTTCAACTCCTGTCGATGGAAACATCGAGCGCGTCGTGTCTCGATTGTTTGCCGTTACGCACCCGCTGCCCGGCGCCAAGCGAGAGATCAAACGGCTTGCGGCGACGCTCACTCCGGCCAAGCGGGCCGGCGACCACGCACAGGCAATGATGGATCTCGGAGCAACCGTTTGCACGCCGAAGCGGCCGTCCTGCCTGATGTGTCCGTTGCAGCAGGATTGCCATGCTCATGCCCGCGGCATCCAGGAGACGCTGCCGAGGAAGGGCGCCAAGGGCGAACGCCCTGTACGCTATGGGACGGCGTTCCTGGTTCTACGTGAAGACGGTGCGGTGCTCCTCAGAAAACGCCCGCCGGCCGGACTACTGGGCGGGATGCTGGAGGTGCCGTCGACCGATTGGTCGGATACCCTCATGCCCTCCGACATGGCGATGGCCGGCGCCCCAGTGCGAACCGAATGGTGGCCGGTTCCGGGCGGGATTGTTCACACATTCACGCACTTCCGGCTTGAACTACAAGTTGTGCGCGCGATCGTGCCGCCCGAAACGCCGCTGACGTTCTGGGCCGAACCGGATCGCTGTGTCTGGATCGCGCGACGCGACCTGCACAAAGCGGCGCTGCCTTCCGTGATGCGCAAGGTTATCGCGCATGCCCTCAAGGAGCAGTGATCATCCCGGCGCTCGCGGTGTGACCCGTTCGAGCGAGATGCGGATCAGGTCGGCTGTGCGCTCGACGCCGAGTTTTTCTTTCAGCCGGGTGCAGGTGTTTGCGACCGTCTTGTAGGCGATGCCGAAAGTTCTGGCGATTTCGTTCAGGCTCTTGCCTTCACCGAGAAGACGCAGAATTTCCGCCTCGCGGTTGCTGAGGGCATTCAGCGGATCGTCCTCTACCGGATTGAGCACCATGTCGCTTGCGAGGCGCTTGTCGATGTAGCGCCGGCCGTTGGCAGCAGCCTTGACGGCTTCGATCAGTTCGTCGGCGCTGGCGCTCTTTCCGACGAAGCCGAGTGCGCCGGAGCGCAGTGCGCGGTTGGCGTAGACGGGATCGGCATGCATGGAAAACATGACGATGCGCGCGTCGGTATCCGCACTGCGCAGCCGTGTCAGAAGTTCCAGGCCGCTTCCGCCCGACAGATTGATGTCGAGCACGACGACGGCAGGTTTTTCGCGCATGTAGACGTCGAAGCCGTCCTCGGCGGTGCCCGCTTCGCTGACCTCGCTATCGGGCAGGAGAGACAAGAGGCGGCGCACGCCCTGGCGTACGATGTCGTGGTCGTCAATTATCAGAAGTTTCATCGTCTGTTCGGTCTCATTGTAGTGTTTGGGTCGAAGGCGCCACGGGCACCGTGCTCAAACCCGGGCCATGAACCGGGATGGATACACGGACCTCGACGCCGCGCTCGTCCTCGCTATCCACGATCGTCAGCCGGCCGCCAAGAATTCTGGTGCGCTCCTGCATGCTGACGACGCCAAGGCTTCCCGTGTTGCTGGTGGTGCCCAGTGTTCCACCGTCGTTGGCGATCACGGCTTCCACGGTATCGCCCGGACCCGGTCCGATCCGGATTGCGACTGTTTTCGGTGTGCCATGCTTCAAGCCATTGAGCACAGCCTCGCGGACGATCGCGAGTAGGGCAATGTCGATTTGAGGTTGCCAGGATCGCTTCGGCACCTCCAGATTGAATTGGACGCCGGGGTGGCGCGCTTTCAGCGGAGCCAGCATGTTTTCCAGTGCATTGGCCAGGCCGAGATCCAGGACGAGACCGGGGCGAAGCTGCCAGAGGATGCTGCGCACCTGTTCTTTCACCTGGGCGACAGCGTCCTGGATGGAGGCCGCACGTTCGGCCACCTTGCTGTCGTTTTTGCGTCCAGCCTGTTCCTTGATTGTCGTGGCGTCGACATCGATGGAAAAGAGAAGCGGTCCAACCTCGTCGTGCAGGTCGCGTGCAAGGCTGGCGCGTTCTTCTTCCTGAACGGCTTCCAGCTGAACATTGAGCTTGCGATTGCGCGCCTCGGTCTCGGCCAGCAATGCGGACATGCGGTTGAATCCACTGGCGAGGCTCTGGACTTCGAGGGGCCCAGCGACAGGCAACTGCTCGCCGACTTCGCCGCGTCCCGTTCTCTCGAATGCATCGAGAAAACGCGAAAAAGGGCGCAGAGCATAGCTGAGGAGCGCGGATAAAACGGCCAGCGTCAGCAGGCACAGGATCAGGATGGTCGAGAGGTGAAGGCGAACGTCGCTCCAGACTTCTCCGGCCTCGTTGCGCGGATCTGCCGTCACGAGGATAAATTGGCCGAGTTCCATGCCCTGCAACCAGTCAACCCGCGCGGTCTGTTCCTGGGGCGAGAGCAGACGATAGAACCAGTCGGGCATTCCGCTTCGAACGGGCGCCGGCGTGGACGACATGAGCGTCTCGCCAGTCTCGCTCTTGACCTCCACCCGGACGTGGCGGCTTTCATCGAAGGTGCGGACGAGGCGTTGAACCTGGCTTTCGTCAGCGGGAGATCGCGGCAGATCCATGAGCGCAACGCGCACCGTGCGCTGAACCGCGGCCAGCGTGCTCTGCATTTCCACGTCGACCTTGTGAACCGCATGCCAATAGGTCAGCACGGCGCTCACGAGAAGCGTGCTCAACAGAATGCCGGCAATGGACAGGGCGAGGCCGAGCCTCAAGTTCAGGCGCAAGAGCTGTACTCCGGAATATGTTACTTTGTTGCATTTTCCGAAGGTCGCGCGCTACAGGGAAGTTTTCCCAATCTGTCAACTTTTCGTGCCTATTCGGCTGCTACCACTGGGATTTGATGCGTCGTTGTGGCGGGCGTGAGACCGAGCCGAAGCTTCGCTGTTTCGCGGAGCGTATCGATGGGAGCGAGTTTACCTTCGCTTTCGAAATGCCAGAACGTCCAACCGTTGCACGCCGACTTGCCCTGCGCGTAGGCACCGACGCGATGGATCGAGCCTTGCATTCCCGGCAGCGCGACGGAACCGTCCGCCTTGACCTCGGCACGCACGCGGCGGCGTTCGTCGAAGAGCGGACTGCCGGGCGGCAGCATACCAAGTTCGATGATGGCGCCGAACGGCACGCGGGGCTCGGCGCGCTTGGAGCGGACCGTTTCCAGCGCCGTTGATTTCAACGTCGCGGTAGCGACGATGCGTTCGCGCGCTGCAGTTGCGTAGTCTTTGTCGCGTTCGATGCCGATCCAGCGGCGGCCGAGCCTTTGAGCCACGGCGCCCGTCGTGCCGGTGCCGAAGAAAGGATCGAGGACGACATCGCCGGGGTTGGTCGTGGCGAGGAGAACCCGGCCGAGCAGGGCTTCGGGCTTCTGCGTCGGATGAGCCTTGCGGCCGCCGTCGTCTTTCAGTCGCTCGGGGCCGGCACAGATCGGGTACAGCCAGTCGGAACGCATCTGTACGTCGTCGTTCAGAGCCTTCAGGCTTTCGTAGTTGAACGTGACGCGTGATTTCTGATCGCGTCCGGCCCAGATCAGCGTCTCATGTGCATTCGTGAAGCGCTTGCCGCGGAAGTTCGGCATGGGGTTCACCTTGCGCCAGATGACGTCGTTCTGAATCCAGTATCCCAGATCCTGCAAGGCGACGCCGAGGCGAAAGACATTGTGATAGGAGCCGATGACCCAGATCGCGCCGTCGGGCTTCAGGATGCGGCGGCATTCGGCGAGCCATGCGCGGCAGAACTGATCGTAGGCCGCAAAGGATGAGAATTTATCCCAATCGTCGTCCACGCCATCCACGCGCGTGTTGTTTGGGCGCAGTAGCTCGGATGCGAGTTGCAGATTGTAGGGCGGGTCGGCGAAGACGAGGTCGACGCTCCCGGAGGGCAGCTTGCGCAACTCTGTAATGCAGTCACCGATGATGACGCGATTGGTCTCGACGGCGGCTTCGACGCGACGCTTGGTACGCATGACTGGACCTACTCGAACTGAATGCTCACGCAACGCTACAGATGCCCGAAACCAAGATCATGGTGGCTGAAGGCGGACTAAGACTAGACGAAATCTGACCAGGGAGGGTTAACCGAAAGTTACCCTTGGCGTCAGAGAGACTGTGCGAGGTTCGTGTCGAACAATGGGCCAGGGTCAAGCAAGCCGCGGACGGGATCGCAAGGGCTTGAGACGACTCATAAAAAAAGAAGGGGCCGCCGGTTCCTCTTCGCGAGGAACGCAGCGGCCCCGTAGCGGCAGCCCGCTCCGAGCGGGTTATTTCTTTTCTTCGATCTCTTCTTCGACCACGGCGCCGGTCACTGGATTGAAGTAAACTTCGACGGCCTTGCCGTCTTTGTTATAGCCGTAAATCTCGTAGCAGTTGCCTTCGACCTTGAAGACTTCGGCCTTGTAGCCCAGTTCCGTGGCCTTTGCCTTCATGGCATCTTCCGACAGCCATTTTTCCTTGGGCTCCTTCGTGCATTCGGGGCTGGCAAAGGCAGGAGCGGCGGCAAGAAGAGTGCCGGCGGCTGCGGCAAGAGCGATGATGGATTTCATAGGCAAGTCCTTCCTAATGCGAGTGGCCCTGAGACAAAGGTCAGCTAGTGACGGCTCGTGACAGCTTCAAGACGCGGCCGGAGCGGTCTGGAACTGATCAATCCTTGAAATGTGGCAGCAGCTGGTTTGCTTCGGGCAGCGCGCCACCTTCTATTGAAACTCTTTCCCCGCCGTCGGGTGCATTCGTCTTCGCCCGTTCGGCTTCCTCATTCAACACCATCAGGATCGGGGTTAGTCCGTCGACATCGACGATCCGGAAAACTTCGATATCGCGCCGCGCCTCGGCGCTCCATCCGGCGATTGTCAACGCGCGTTCGGCCTTAGAGAAAAGACCGTGATTGCGCAACGGGTCGGCCGCCATGAATTCCTGATCTTTCGGCGACAGCGCCACGTTGCCCCGCCGCTCTATCTCCTTGATCCAGTCCTTCCGGATCTGGGTGAGATCGGTATCGCTTGCCATCGCTTCTTCTTCTTTCAGGATGTCGAGTTCTGTCTTGCGTTTCCAGAACTTCCAGCGCCGCTGCCACAAAGTGAGCTTGGCAGGCCAGCGGACGAGATCGAGATCGTTGAAGACGCCCGCGAGCTGGTTGATGGCAAGGGCGCGTTGGGATTCGTTCGGATCGTCGGCGTTGGCGCTGTAGAGATTCGGGATGACGAAGTAAGACGCTTTGTTGTGGTGAATGAAGTGCCGCTGCAGCCATTCGATGCCGGCGCGGTCGTCGGTGCGGGCGAGAACCGTGTGGATCGCCTCGCGGATCTGACGAACGACTTCGCCGGATGGCCGAAGAGTCGCTGCCGGAGGCGGATTGAGGATTGCGAGCGCCAAGAGGCCCAGGTCGACGCCGATGGTGGCCAGGAGCGCGATGAGATCGCGTCCTGTGATGGGGTCGCCGTCGATCGTATGCGAGAAGGGGCGCTGGAAGCCCGACCCGACGTAGGCGACGAGGCTCGACGTATAGGCGCCGATGTTTCTCCATAGGTTCTTGACGGCGTTGGCTACACCGGCCGGGCCTTCGCTGAATGCCGCTTCGCGCAGGCGGATCTCGGCCGGCTGATCTGCCTGATCGGCGGCCTGTTTCAGACGTTCAGCCAGCGTCGGGTCGAAGCAGGAGAAACCGGGACGGCCGGGTGGAACGAGCACGGTCTTCGCCAGCGCACGCATCTCTGCGGCCGTGGATTTACCCAGTTCGTTGGAGCGGGCCGCGATGTTGCGCGCGCGCCCGCGTATTTCCGATGCCTTGGCTTCGAATGCGCGCTGGCGCTCTTCGTAGGTTGCGCCTTCGAGCGTCGATGCGGCGGCGCGCAGCTCTTCGATATCGACGCGAACAGGTTCGAGCCACGCGCGGGTCATGCCGTCGCGAAGGGTCGCGACGCTGTCGCGTACACTCATGCGGGCGTTGTAGAGTGGCCCGCGGCCGGCTCCTGAAGACGTGCCGCAGCTGCCGCCGCTCGTCTCCTCGCGCGACATCTGGCCGTCTGACCACGTGACGACGTTGTCGAGTTGCGCTTTGACGGCATCGAGTCGGGCCGCCACCGCAGACGCGGCATCGCGAGCATCTTCCTGTAGCCCGGCAAGTCCGGTGCGGGTTGCTTCCTCTCCGGAAATGAGGCTCCACCAGAAGCCATAACCGAAGCCGACCGACCAAAGCGCCAGGAAGAGATACATCACCAGCATGACGAGGCGGTCGGTTAGCTTGCGCTTGGCGCCGAAAATCTCGCGCAGCGAAAGCCACATCAGAAAGGTGAGCGCCACCACGACGCCGATGACGAGCGCGTCGCTGGACAGGGAAAGTCCTTGGGGGGGCGCGGCGGCGCCTTGCGAGACGCCTACGATGAAGTCTCTCATGCCGTGCCAGGTGGCATAGCCGGAGAGTACGAGAAGCATGAGAGAAGCGATGCCGATGAGGGTATTGCGGCCGAGCACGTAGTAGAAGGCGGCCTTGATGGACGAGAGGATGCCCCCCTCACTGGTGCCGGTCGACGCCATACGCTACCCCCCGTAGCAAACAAACTCACCCGCGGGCCAATACAACAGTTGCCGGACGTTGTCCCGGACCGGGCTGCCACAGGCCGGGCAGTATTCGCGGTCGTGTCAGGCGGCTGGGCCGCGATGCCGGATCAGGCGACGTCGTTGGCCAGTCCGAGCGCCAGCTGGATGGGGCGGAACGAGCGGCGATGCAGCGGGCAGACGCCGAGGCGCTGAAGGGCGTCTTTATGCTCGGGCGTGCCGTAGCCTTTGTGCCGCGCGAACCCGTATCCGGGATATTCCTGTTCGAGAACGATCATCATGCGGTCGCGCGTGACCTTCGCGACGATCGAGGCCGCGGCGATGGACAGGCATTTTGCGTCGCCCTTGACGATCGGACGCATCTCGCAGGGCAGCCGTGGCCCCCGGTTGCCGTCGACGAGGGCCAGCCTGGGCCGCTGGCCGAGTGCTTGGAACGCTTCGGTCATGGCCCAGTAAGTCGCATTGAGTATGTTGTCGCGATCGATGCGTTCGACATCGGCCACGCCCACTGCGATCATCGCACCGCTTTCCGCGATCCGCCGGTAGACGATTTCACGGGCGTCCTCATCCAGCGCCTTGCTGTCGTCGATGCCGGCTGGAATGCGATCCGGATCGAGGATCACCGCCGCCGCCACGACCGGGCCTGCCCAGGGGCCACGGCCGGCTTCGTCGATGCCCGCTACCGGGCCTCGCCCCAAAGCCAATTCGGCGGCTTCCAGTTCGAACGTCGGCTTGATGCGCGAATCGACGATTTTCATATGAAAGTCGTCGGGCGGGCCCTCGAAAGTGTCAAAGTCCGCAAGGTCGCTGTCCACAGAGCACTCCGCTCCGGTTTGAATGCTTCCGGATCTGCGTCTTCGGGGTGACAGGCGCGCGCGGAGCCTTTAAGCGATGCGGCCATGCTGCACATCAACGACCTGACCTATCACATCGAGGGCAAGCGGATTTTCGATGCCGCCACCGCCGGCATTCCGACGGGGCACAAGGTCGGGCTGGTGGGTCGCAACGGTGCGGGCAAGTCGACTCTGCTGCGGCTCATTACCGGTGACCTGCATGCCGACGACGGCAGCATCACGATGTCACGCGGCGCGCGCATCGGCTACGTGGCGCAGGAAGCTCCCGGCGGGGAGATGAGCCTCATCGATTGGGTGCTGGATGCGGATAAGGAGCGCAGTGCGCTGCTCGCGGAAGCCGAGCAGGCGACCGACGCCAACCGTATCGGTGAGATTCAACTGCGGCTGACGGATATCGACGCTCATTCGGCCCCGGCCCGTGCGGCCACGATCCTTTCGGGTCTCGGTTTCGACGAGCGCGCGCAACGGCGTGCCTGCCGGGAATACTCGGGCGGGTGGCGCATGCGCGTGGCACTTGCGGCCGTGCTTTTTCTCGAGCCCGAGATCCTGCTGCTCGACGAGCCGACAAACTACCTCGACCTTGAAGGCACGCTGTGGCTGGAAAGCTATCTGAAGAACTACCCGCATACCGTGGTCATCGTCAGCCACGATCGGGATCTTCTGAATTCGGTGCCCGGCGCGATCCTGCATCTGGAGCGCGGCAAGCTGACACTCTATTCGGGCGGATATGACGACTTCGAAGAAACGCGGCGGGAGAAGCAGCGGCTCGAACTGAAGCTGAAGAAGAAGCAAGACGACGAGAAGCGTCGTATCCAGGCGTTCATCGACCGGTTCAAGGCGAAGGCCTCCAAGGCCAAGCAGGCGCAAAGCCGGGTCAAGGCTCTCGCCCGGATGCAGCCGATCGCAGCGCAAGTGGAAGATCGCGTGGTGCCGTTTTTCCTGCCGAACCCGGAGAAGATGCTCGCCAGTCCCCTGATCCGCATGGAAGACGCGGCGGTCGGCTATGAGACGGGTGCGCCGATCCTCCAGCGCCTCAATCTGCGCATCGAT
>JALOTA010000051.1 GCA_025458125.1 Hyphomicrobium sp. | reverse complement strand
TCGCCGCGCTCAGCACAGGGCGGACGGATATCGGAGCGGTGGTGACGTTTACCGGAGTGGTGCGGGGATCGTCCGACGGACGGGACCTGACGTCGATGACGCTCGAGCATTACCCCGGCATGACCGAAGCCGAACTCGAAGCCATAGAGGCCGAAGCGCGTACCCGCTGGCCCCTGCAGGCCATACTCATCGTTCATCGGATTGGCGAACTCGTTCCCGGAGACAGGATCGTCCTCGTCGTCACCGCCTCTCCGCACCGCGACGCAGCCTTCCAAGCTGCTGAATTCCTGATGGATTATCTGAAAACCCGGGCCCCCTTCTGGAAGAAGGAATCATTCGCCGGCGGCGAAACACGGTGGGTCGAGGCGCGGTCATGCGACGACGATGCAGTCGGCCGCTGGACGAATCCTCCACCTCCCTGAGCATCCGTTAAGAGACAATTAACCTTGTGGTTCCATATCATTGCCCGACAGAGACCCGGAAACCGCCATCATCTCCGGGAATGCTTTGGACTTACCCGCATTGTTCAAGAGTGATGCGTCGTCGGGGGTCGAGGGGATGGTTCTGGACACGTCAGTCTTGCGCGCATGGCGCACGCCAATCCGGTTTTCCGCCGGAGTGTTAGCGTTTGCGCTAGGTGGCTCCGCCGCGCTGGCGAATGACACCACGCTGGCGGCGGTTGATCCTTTGACCGCAGCCACTCCCGCCGTCGAGGCGATGCCCGCTCAAAGTCCTCACAAGGCGTCCCGCACGCGCTTTCTGATCGGCCTCGACAAGTCGGTTGCCTACACAGTCTACGCACTTTCCAACCCCAATCGGGTCGTCATCGACATCCCGGACGTGGCCGTGAAACTGCCGCCGGATCCAGGTCCCGACCCGGTCGGCCTCGTGAAATCCGTTCGCTGCGGCCGCACCGCGCCCGGCAAAATGAGCATCGTCATCGAGGTCACCGAACCCGTCGTCGTCGAAAAGCCAGTAATGAACAAGGCCGCAGGCGGCAAGGGCATGCAACTTGCGATCGACATCCTGCCTGCCGAAGCCGTCGTAAAGCCGAAAAAGTCTCTCAAATCTCAACCCTTCACACTTGGCGCCACGGGTCTCCAACCGCCGCTCCCCATGCCGGCCAAGCGTCCCGAAGAAGTCGCCAAGGCAGCTTTCAAGCCGACGATCGTGATCGATCCCGGCCACGGCGGCCACGACACCGGTGCGATGAAGCATGGCGCGGTGGAAAAGGACGTCGTTCTGGCCTTTGCCAATGTGCTTCGCGACAAGATCGAAAAAACCGGGCGCTATCGGGTCCTGATGACGCGGGACACGGATGTTTTCGTTCCTCTCGACGAACGGCGCGCTTTTGGTGAAAAACACCAGGCCGCGCTCTTCATCGCCGTGCATGCCGACTACGCCACCACGAAGGCGCGCGGAGCGACCATCTATTCGCTCCGGGAAAGCGTCGCAAACTCCCTGAAGCGCTCGGCGAAAGGCGAAGTTTCCGAGCACCTGCTGTCCGACGGCGAACTGGAGGCCGTCCGCAAGGCCAACGACCCGAGCAACCTTTCCGCCGTTCGCAACATCCTCGCCGATCTGGCGGGCCGCGAGGTGGAAACGACGCAGGAACGCACCAGCATTTTCTCCCGCTCGGTCATCGAGCACATGGGCGAGACCACCAATCTGCGCGAAGAACCCGACCAGCAGGCCGCATTCCGGGTCCTCAAGACAGCGCAGTTTCCCTCCGTGCTGATCGAACTCGCCTACGTCACGAACGCGGAGGACGCCAAGCTTCTCCAGTCCGACTCCTGGCGCGGCAAGGTCGCCGACAGCATCACCACGGCCGTCGAGAACTATTTCAGTCACCAGATCGCGCGGCTGCCCATGTGAATCGCCGTCTGACTGCATAAAAATGAAAAGGCCGGTCTGCGCGGACCGGCCTTTTTATTTGTCTGCCAGCGATCGGATCGCACCCGCCGCCGGCCGTCGTCATTCAAGCTCTACTTGGGGGATGTGCAGGTTTGAGTCGCCAGAGCAGGAGGAAAAGCCATTCGAGATCGAGCCGGCGCGCAAAAGAGCGGCGTGGTCGGGACGCCAACACGACAGCTGGACTGGGACGAAAGTGCATCTTCATCAGGCACTCCCTCGAGAGTCGCGGCACCGCACCATGGAGCCCGGGCAAGAAACTCCCCTCCCAAGCAGCGATGAGACAGGGACGCACGCCGCGAGTGCGACGGGTGGGCCCATCGCGGCGAGTACTGTCTGCTCTTGCTTTTGAAGGAGGCGCGGCGGTCTTGGACGGCTACGCGGGAAGATTTGGGTGCGGACCGCTCCGACGTTCCCTCGAACGGTCCCGTCCAGGACCGCTCCACGTCGAACCGGCTTAAGTTGCCAGTAGGTTTTGACCGGCACAGAGTTTTCAAGTGCTTCCGCCTTGCAAGCTCCGACGCACGCACCTCCCCGGCTCACTCCATGGTATCGGAGCAGGCCGGAAGCGAGGCTCTCCCGCAAAACGATGCTAAGTGATTCGTTCTCATGTCCGATGACAGATCTTCAGGCTGTCGCAGCCTGAAAGTCCGGCAGTGGCAAAACGGCAGCGGCCCCGCACGCGCGTGCTGGGCTGAACCTACGCCGTCGCACGTTGCCAAGTGGTCAGTGCATCGCCTCGGCTGAGCGGGCAGCACCTTTGACGGCCTTCTGCACCTTCTCGAACGCACGCACCTCGATCTGCCGGATGCGCTCGCGGCTCACGCCGAACTCGGCCGAGAGATCCTCGAGCGTCGCGGGTTCGTCGGTTAGCCGCCGGGCTTCGAAAATCCGGCGTTCACGTTCATTCAGCGTGTCCAGAGCAGTGGCCAGGAACGACTTGCGCCGACTCGCCTCCTCGCTCTCCACGAGGCGCTCCTCCTGATCGGGCGTGTCGTCGACCAGCCAGTCCTGCCACTCGCCCGCTTCCATGTCGGCACGGACCGGAGCGTTGAGCGACGCATCTCCGCCGAGCCGGCGATTCATGGACACGACTTCGTCTTCCGACACTCCAAGCTTCTTGGAGATCGCCTTGACGTGCTCGGGCTTCAGGTCGCCTTCCTCAAGCGCCTGCAGTTGGCTCTTCGCCCGCCTGAGATTGAAGAACAACTTCTTCTGCGCCGCCGTCGTCCCGACTTTGACGAGGCTCCACGAGCGCAGAATGTATTCCTGGATCGACGCGCGGATCCACCACATCGCATAGGTCGCAAGACGGAAGCCGCGGTCCGGATCAAACCGCTTGACGGCCTGCATCAGGCCGACGTTGCCCTCCGAAATGACTTCGCCGATCGGCAAGCCATAACCGCGGTACCCCATGGCGATGCGCGCGACCAACCGCAGATGGGACGTGATCAGCTTTTCCGCTGCTTCCTGGTCGGTATGTTCCTGCCAAGCCTTGGCCAGCATGTATTCTTCATGCGGCTCCAGCATGGGGAATTTGCGGATCTCGTCGAGATACCGTGAAAGCCCCTGAGAACCGCCGGCCAGAACAGGAAGAGATTTTGCGCTCATGGTTCTTACTACGGACCCGATCCTTCGATGGATCGTCTCCGGCTCCCTTTACACCCTCTCAGCAAATGGGGATTTATCGGTCTATTTGAACACTCATTACACCGAATTAACCCCCCGATCCGCGCAGGCGAGGTTCGCCAGTCGTAGCGCAGACTCCTGTAAAACGCTTGGGGAAGCTTCGTTCCGTCGGTGAAAAAATCGTAATGTTTGCAGGGCGCCGGCTACGCCTCCGTCCCCGGCTTGCCACCCACGACAACATCAATCTCGACGCGATCGGCCCACGACGCGCCGTCCACGCTCCGGTCGATTCTGTCCGTACGCGAAGAATTGGGCCACAGAGCGACGACACTGAGCACCAGAAGGAGGCCGAGAGCCCAGAAAATGCCCGTGAGCCCGCTCATGGCCCCGATGCTGCCGTCGCTGGCAAGCAGCAAGGTCGCGACGTAGACCGCCGCGAGAACTGGAAAACGCAGACCCATGCACCGAACTCCCACGTCAGGCAGGAGACCAACATACAGCGGGCCCGTTAAGGTCCAATTCGTGACGCCGATCAAATTCGATCGTTTGGCCTCGACATCAACCCTTACGGCCAGGCCGGGCTTTTGGCGGCTTTCCGGCCCGCGACGTCCTCAGTCCGGCGACGAGGCGCTCGATATCGGCAGGCAAAGGCGACTGGAAGTTCAGCGCATCCCCCGTCAGCGGATGTTCGAAACCCAGTTCAGCCGCATGCAGCGCCTGCCGGTCCAGGTCGTCGAGAGCCGCGCGGGCCAGATCCGGCAGGCGGGCAGCCCGCGTGAGGAACCCGCGACCGTAGAGCGGATCGCCCAGAACGGGATGGCCGATATGCGAGAGGTGTACGCGGATCTGGTGGGTGCGGCCGGTTTCGAGATGCAGCCGGACGAGAGACGCGACCGGCTGCTTTTCGCTGTCGGCGAACGTTTCCAGCACCTCGTAATGTGTCACGGCGTGCCGTCCGGCATCGTCCGGCACCACCGCTATTTTCAAACGGTTCTGAGATGAGCGGGACAAAGCCGCGTCGATGACGCCCCTCCCTCGTGGCGGCACACCCCACACTACAGCAAGATAAGCGCGCTCCAGACGACCGTCGGCGCCGTGCGCGGCGAACTGCTCCGAAAGTCCGGCGTGAGCGGCATCGGTCTTCGCCACCACCATGACGCCGGATGTATCCTTGTCGAGCCGGTGAACGATCCCGGGCCTGCGGACACCGCCGATCCCTGAGAGGCTCTCACCGCAGTGAGCGATGAGCGCATTGACGAGCGTACCGCGTTCATGCCCCGCGGCCGGATGCACCACGAGCCCAGCCGGCTTATCGATCACGATCAGCTGCTCGTCCTCGTAGAGAACTTTGAGCGGAATTTTTTCAGCAGTGGGCCCCGGCGGCAGAGCCGGAGGCAGCGTAAGCGTCAGATTTTCACCGCCCCGCAATTTGAGGCTCGGATCAGCGCTGACGGCACCGTCGATGGAGACGTGACCTTCGCGGATCAGCGCTTGCATCCTGGAACGGCTGACCGCCGGCACCATGCCTGCAAGCACGCGATCAAGGCGCAGCCCCTTCGCCTCGTCGCCGGCCACGACGCAGACGACACCCCCGGCCAGCGAAATGGCGGCAGAGTTCGATGGCTCGTTGGCGTCGGCGTTTCGGGGCGCTGAAGTCATCGTAAGAGAGAAAGCTGAGCGGACATCGGTTTTGCCACGGAAGACGTCAACGGCGCGTCCCGAAGCGGAAACCATCCTTAGACTCTCTCTCGCCATTCGCCTAATGCCACCCTGCCGGAGCCGGAATAAAGCTTGATCCTTCGGGGGGCATCCCCTAAACGTCTCGATCCGGCCGGACGCCCCGTTCGTCTAGTGGCCTAGGACGCCCGCCTCTCACGTGGGCAACAGGGGTTCGAGTCCCCTACGGGGCGCCATCCCAACGAGAACTCATTGATCTCTTTGGCTCTTTTGGATCGAT
This sequence comes from Hyphomicrobium sp., assembly GCA_025458125.1. Lineage (GTDB taxonomy): Bacteria > Pseudomonadota > Alphaproteobacteria > Rhizobiales > Hyphomicrobiaceae > JAGVSR01. The sequence goes on along the minus strand of JALOTA010000051.1, from coordinate 9,443 downwards.
TTGGCAAACTTTCAGAAGCGTTTGCCAAACTGCTTCCATCGGGAGCGCTGAGCCGCCCGATAGCTGCGCGCGCAAGCTTCTTCTGCTCGGCGGCCTTCGTGTAACGCGCCACCTCTTCCAGCGATGCATGGCCTGTCACGGATGCAATCTCGTTCGCCGAACAGCCGGCTTCCGCCAAGCGCCGTGCAGCAGCTTTGCGAAGCCCGTGCGTCACGCACCGCTTCGGCAACCCCGCGTCGTCGATGCGCGCGCCCATGAAGTTGCTGAACCCCTTTGACGAGAAAGCAGCGCCGTACTGGGTCTGAAGGATTGTGCCCTTCCGTCGGGTCTCAAGCAGCAGGATGTCTCTCAAGTCGGGATGCAGCGGCCGCGCGTGATAATGCCCGAGAGGTGCTGGCCAAGCTGCGCGAGCAGCGGCTGACGAAGGTCGCCGAAGCTTCGGCGGATGAAACGCTGGCCTACAACGGCTTCCCCGAGCAGCACTGGCGGCGCATCCGCACCAATAACACTCGATATCACATCCTGCCTGAGATCATGCGGCGCTCGCGCGTGGTAGGTGCATTCCCCGATGGGGAGAGTGCCTTGAACCTCGCCGCTGCCCGGCTGCCCCACATCTCAGGCAGCGAAAGATCGGCCAAGTGGTATCTGTCGATAGAGTTCTTGAAGGACCTGCAGCCGACCATCGAGACCGCTTGACCCCCGGACGCAGGCTGCTCAGCCAAAATCAAAAGTGCGAAAAATTCTGGACATCACCCGCGATAGGCCACAAGCGGGCGCTTGGCATGAGAGAGCCGCGCGGGCTTCCCTCGCACCCAACGAGCGCGGAAGCATAGACTTCGTCGCCGATTGCCTGATGGGCTAACGCACTTCGCTGCCAAACGGGCGTGGGGGTGCCAGACTCTACCGTCTGGACTTTCCTCACATAACGGCAGCTCTGCCCCGGACCGCAGACACGGCCAAGATCGTCATCTGCTGCCGATCGGTCCTGATCCAGCCTGCGAGGAATGCCCCTCGTCACCTTGCCACGTGCAGAAGCCTTGCGGCGGAACGTCCAAAGCGGCATTGAATTTCGAGGAAAGGTTCTGAAATGCGATCAGACCTGTCAGCTCCACGATCGTATCCTCGTCCCATCGCTTCTTGAGCTTGAGCCGCAGATCATCGGTTACGCCCAAGGCCGTAATCGTGATGGCCTCGGCATAGGTCAGCGCAAGTTGTTCATCCGCACTGAAGAGCTTGCTGTCTCTCCAGCTGCTCAGTTGCTCGATCTTCTCGATCGGCACACCCCTCTCGGCAAGGGTCGCCGAGTTGATGTCGACGCAGAACGCGCAGTGATTGATCTGAGAGACGCGAACGGTGACCAGGGACCTCAGCGCAGGAGCGAGCGGGGAAGAAGACCGGTTCAGCGCTCCGTACAGGAGCGCTACGGACGCAAAGACCTTCGGCGAACGGGCCCAGAGCAGGCCCGGATCCAGGATACGGCCGTAGGTCCGTTTCTGCTTCCAGAAGAATGCGCGAACCCACCACGGATAATCGGAGACAGGCTTAGCGGAAATGAGGGCCATGCAAAACGCTCCAATGAGGACACTGGGCCATGGACGCGGCGTCGTCGACGTCGATGAGGCCGGGGAGCAGCGCCAGCGTAAGACCTTCCAGGTTCCCGACGGTATCCTGCAACGCGTGCGGCGTGGACCAACGCACGGAATGGAACGGACGGGGTGTCCTCGGGCGGCGCCGCAGCCCGACGGCCCAGTAGCCGCCGTCCATGGCCGGGCCGATGACCGCATCATGACCCTGAAGACGCTGAAATGCGCGACCGACGAGATCTCTGGTGACATGTGGCGCATCGCTCCCCACGATCAGCACGGGGCCCACGGGTAGGTGGTCCATCAAGCGCGCCAGCCTCTCCCCCAGATTGCCATGCCCCTGCGGGATGATCCGGCACGCCAGCGGCCACGGGCCCGACCGATCTGGTGTCACCGCCAGCCACGTTATCCAGCGTTTGTCGCGCGCCAGCCGGTGCAGCATGTTGGCCAGGCTCACTCTCTGGAATCGAAGCGCATCGACAGCACCCATTTCAGCGGCGAGGCGCCGCTTTCCCGTTCCCATCCGGGGTAGGCGCGTGAAAATGACGAGATGCTGCCGCTGCATGCGAATTCAACCGTAGAGGCGCGCGATAATCCGCGGTGGAATACCGGTATAGAAGAGGGCAAGACAAAACACATTGCGCAGGCTGCGTGGCAGCCAGCCGTCGTTCCGCCACCTCTCGGCCGACGTCACGGCGCCTGCTGGGAGCATCACCAGACGGCGGGAGCCGATCCGGCGCACCAGTTCGACGTCCTCCATCAGCGGCCATGCCGGATAGCCGCCAATGGCCGTGTAGAGATCGCGGTGAATGAGAAGGCCCTGGTCTCCATAAGGCAACGCCAGGACCCGGCATCGCCACTCAACCATCCGCTCGAGCCTTCTCGCCTGCTTGCAGTCGTCGTCGAGTTTGAAGCGGAACGAAGCTGCCCGCGTTCTGTTCTCGGGATCTGCTGCGAAGGCTTCCACGACGGATTTCCAACCTGATTCCATGCGTGTATCAGCGTGCAGAAACATCAGCCATTCATTGTTTGCCGCCGCAGCGCCCGCTGCGAGCTGGCATCCGCGCCCACGCGGCGCATCCACGATACGCGCCCCGTGTCGCGTGGCGATCTCCTTGGTCTGGTCACCTGAGCCTCCGTCCACGACAACCACTTCGCACACGCCCGCAAGGCTCGTGAGAGTCTCTGTCAGCACGGCGGCAGCGTTCAGAGCAGGTATGACGACCGATAGCTTCAATTCGACCTGGCTTTCCACCGCCTCACGCCAATCGGCAGCAGAGCAAGAAGACCAAGCCCGATAAGACCGGCAAGCATGGTCGGACTGAATATATCCTTCAACGATACCTCGCCGTTTGCATCGAAGATTTCTCCCAGTCCAGCACCGAAGGCCGAGAAAACAATCGTGCCTGGGACGATACCCAATCCGGTTGCCGCAACGAAGGGCGTGAGGCGCATGCCGAGCAGCGCGGGCGCCAGGTTGACCGCCCAGAACGGAAAAGCAGGGACCAGCCGCAGGAACAGCAGATAGCTGAAGGCATCGCGTTCGAAACCTTCGGCCATTCGGGCGAGGAAAGGACCTGCCTTGCGGCGGAGGACGTTTCCAAACGCCGAGCGGGCGACAACGAACAAGACCGTTGCACCCGCTGTTGCCCCAATGGCCGTCAGGATAGAACCTGTCGCCACGCCGAACAGAAATCCCCCGGCCAACGTCATGACGAGTGCGCCGGGCAAGGACAATGCGACGACGGTCGCATAAGCGGCAATATAGGCAAGACCGGCGACAACCGGGTGGCCGTTCACTGTATCGAGCAGCACTTTGCGGTTGTCGCGCAGCGCGTCCAGCGTCAGATAGCTGTCGAGCCCGAGCGCGAAAGCTGCCCCAATGAGCCCGAGCAGAATGGCCGCAGGGAGCAGGCGTCTCAGTGTCACCCGAACACTCCCAGAAAGCGCACCACGCGCCGCGTCATATTCGAGAAGAGCGTCGGCGTGAAGTAGGAACCGGCGGTTCGTTTACTGATCTCGCTGAGCGTTGGATATGGAGCGATTATCGACGCCATGTCGCCTATCTTGAGTTTGCTGCTGAGCGCGAGCACCCACGGCACTATCAGTTCCCCGGCCTGAGACCCCACGATCGTGGCACCCAGGATGTAGCCCCGCTTCGACACCGCCACCTTGATGAAGCCGAAGGTATGACCGTCAGTCTGCGCGCGATCGTTTTGCGCAAAGTCAGCACGCAGAATGCGCACCGCATCACCTAGCCTCCTGCGCGCCTCCGCCTCCGTCAGCCCGACGTGCGCCAGCTCTGGGTCCGTATAGGTGACCCACGGCAGAGCTTTGGGCGCATTCTTTGCCGGCAGCCGGAAGAGGGCATTTCGCAGTATGACGCCCGCATGGAAGTTGGCCACGTGGGTGAACTGAGCTCCTCCAATAACATCGCCGGCCGCGTAAATGTGCTTGTTGGTCGTGCGCAGCCGCGCATCAACCTTGATGCCATGCGGCGTATATGAAACGCCTGCCTCGTCGAGCCCAAGGCCCTCCACATTGGCCCTGCGGCCCGTTGCGATGAGGAGATGCGAGCCCTCGATGCGGCGCTCGTTTCCATTCGCATTGAGGACGATTACAATTCCCTCTCCGGCTCGCTCGATCCGCGCGATCCGAACGCGCTCCGTCAACTCGATCCCTTCGGCGCGAAAGGCCCGCCGCACGACGTCGACCGCCTCCGGATCATCCTTGGGGAGCATCCGGTCGCTATCGAGCAGGGTGACGCGTGACCCTAACCGGCGATGCGCCTGCGCCATCTCGCACCCAATCGGCCCGGCACCGATGACGACAAGGTACGGCGGAAGAACGGAATTGTCGAAGATGGTCTCGTTGGTGAAAAAGTCCACCTCTTCGATACCCGGAATGGACGGCACGAAGGGCCGGCTCCCCGTTGCGATCACGAACCGGCGGGCACGGACTGAAACATTCCCGGCGACCACGGATTTCGGGCCAGTGAATGACGCCCGCGCCGTGATGACCCGGCAGCCGAGCTTTGTGAAACGTTCAACGGAATCGTGCGGAGCAATCGCATCAATGATCGAGCGGACATAGCGTTGAACGGCTGCGAAATCCGCCTTGTGATTCTGCACATCGATCCCGTAGATGCCTGCCCTGCGCACAGTTTGCGCCACTTTCGCTGCTGACAGGATCGACTTCGATGGAACACAACCGGTATTGAGGCAATCGCCGCCCATCCGGTGTCCTTCGATCAACACGGTCCGGGCGCCCATCTGCACCGCCCCGGCGGCCACTGACAGACCGGCCGAGCCCGCGCCCAGAATGCAAATGTCCGCCGTGATGTCCTCGCTCATTCTTCCTCACTTAGAGGCACTGCAGGACGCCCCTCCCAAAACGCAGAAGCGCGCGCAATACCTGTGATTAAGTCTTATGGACCCCCGCGCTTCATCAAGCGTCGTGCCCAACTCGAATGCTTCTTCGTAAGCTAGCAACGTGCAGGCAACCACTGTGGCTTGGTCGCTCCCCTTGCGGCGGACGACCATGCGAGAACTTGCGCACATCATGTCAGACGGGTTCACACCGAGCTTTTCCCAGCAGCCGACAGAGATTTCGGGCACGTCGTCCGTCTCTTGCATTTCCGGAAACAGCACCAGTTTGCAGCGGTCATCTACGTCGATGTCGAGCTGGAGGTCACCGAAAAGCCGGGCATAACCGCCCCGCATCTCTCCATCCGATTTGCCCCAAACGGTGCGTCCCGCGACGGACACGTTGAAACGCGAGGCAACGAGCCACATGAGACCGTCGATCGTGGGCTGCCAAGACCCCGGCCCCCGCAAGTCCTCATGCCCCGATGGCTCGAAATGATCCAGCGATACTCGCACGCCAAGCTGTCCCGGATACCGCCAGTTGATGGCCGCAAGGCGCTCCTTGAGACGCTGCATGGGACGCATCGCGTTCGTCAGAACGAGCACGCGATAACCTCTTGAGAGGGTTTCCCCGAGAATCTCGAGAAAGTCGGGATTCATGAACGGCTCACCGCCCGTAAACCCGATTTCGATGGGCCTGTCCTTGATCCCGTCCGCCTCGTCGAGAAAGGTTCGCACGTCGTCGCATGACAGATAGACGAGACGATCGTTGCGCGGCGAAGATTCGATATAGCAGTTACGGCATGTCAGGTTGCACAAAGTGCCGGTATTGAACCAAAGCGTCTGATACGCCTTGAAGTCGACGCGCGCACGCTCCTCGCCCCGCGCAGTAACATAAGGATTTTGGAACTTCTGTTCAGCAGGGCTGATCGGAAGCGGCAAAAAGTCTTCTGAACGATACGGCATCGTGATGCTGACCTGGCTTGGTTGCCAAATATTCGGTTGCAGAAAGGCAAACATTACATGCCCGCACGCTGCACAGCGCAAAGACGATTGCCTGGGTACGACCGCCTACCGAGGTGGCCGCCGAAAATGGCCTTCGGCCGCAGGCTATTTTTCGCAACTGTTCGCTGCCTTTGCAATCGTCATTGAAGTAGGAATGGGACGCTCCAACGTCCGGAGCCGTTGAGCCAACTCAAGCCTAGGAAGTGCGCTCTTGCTAAACGGCGCCGCGAGGCCCCGAAGGGATGATCGACCGTCTCTCGCCCAACCTGCATCGCTGAGGTTACGATCGAGCCTCTCTTGCACGGCTTCCAGCCCGTGCTCGCGCTCCCATCGCGGCATGCGCCGCTAGGATCCTGTCGTGCATTTCTATTTGAGCGGACACTAGGCACAAGCCGTCGTCCAGTAGAGGCGCATCAGTTTGCCGTCTTCCGCGCCCGTGACGAGTGCGGCAACTCATCCCAGAACGGCAAATACGAGAGGGCGTCCCCGGATCGCGTGGAATTCGATTTCCAGTCCGGCGATGAAAAACAGCAGGACCATTCCGAATCTCGCAAGAGCCGGAAGGATCCCCTCCATCGGCTGTACAAGCCCCATACCATTGGGACCGATCGCAACACCCAGAAGTAGCTCAATCACGACAATCGACAATCCCAAACGCGCGCTCGCCAAGCCGACGAGCGGTGCGATCGCAGCAGCCGCGAGGGACACGAAAATGGGTGGCAGGGGGTTCCGCAGAATGCACCCAAGACTAAAGGCGCGCTGGCGAAATAAGCATCGGTCTGCCGTGCGTTACCCAATGCAAACGGAGAGTCAGGCATTCGATCCTGCAACCGGCCGGATCAAAAGCGCGTCTGCAGCCTCATCGCGGCCAGAACCGCTTCATCGCGATCGGTGCGCCCCGTGTCGACCCATTGGATATCGCCGGTCAAGCGCAACCAAGGCGTTATGTGATAATTGTAGAATGCCTCAAAGCCTTGCTCGTCCTCCAATGAAAACCCGGCTTCGGCAAGTCCGTCTATGAGATCGTCGCTGAACCCATAATAGAAATAGCCGATGCCCCAGCGGTCGGCCTCTCGGCCGGGAATGGGGCTGTTGCCTGCAAGGCCTCCCAGAAAGTGCCAGCCAAATGGGTTGGGGTTTCCGTCCGAAATAGCCGCTTCAGCGAACAAGCCCCACCCTATCTGAGGGTTGTTCGGGTCTTGGTAGAGGTACTGCTGAACGCTGGCACTGACATACCAATAGCCATCCTTGAGCAGGGCGCCCTCCGCCGGTCCGACCTGTTCGGGAGGAAGAATGAGCTGGGGAACGTTGTCCAGGTTGAAGCCGGTGAGCGAGCTGTAGACGGCACGCGCACTGTAGTAGCCGGTAAGTCCGGCGACCTTGGTCGGAATCGTCACGGATAAGCTGGTTGTCGTTCCTTCCGAGAAGGGATTTGAGACGACATCCCAGTCCTGAGCGTTGCGTGGGTCATAGACCATCAGCGTGAAACTTGCGATGTCGGATTTCAACGTGCCGATTGCGCCGACGATATAGGGTGGCGTTACGCCGCTCGCAGGGGCCGCGAGCCCGAGGTTCATAAAGGTATCAAGACCGCCGCCGCCCATGAGAGGTGTTTTGGCTGCGGAATCCAGGACGTTGAATTTGCCAGCGCTGATGGTCGCCCGGTCGCCGAAAGCCTGAGTGACGACGATTGACGTGTCTTCTTCCTCGCCCCCGAGCCGGGGGAACGCCATGGCGGTGTTGACGGGATATATCGATCCATCGCCCTGATTGTTCGCGTCTTCACCATAGAGCCATTCCTGGTGGACGTTGACGTAGAGCCCTTTCCAGAGCCCGAGCTTTCCTCCGTCGAACGTCGCGATCAGATCGCCTTTCCCGCCATACTGCCACTCCCGGTCACCATCGCCTCCGACAACGCCCTGATAGAACTGCGTGAGCCAGGTATCGACGCTGATCCCGTGGTCGCGGAGAGATTGCTTCACCGTGCCGGGACCATCCAAGAGCGCCGGCCGGTCCCATAGCAATTCCTGGGCGAATGCCGGCGTCGCCGAGAATACGGCCACCGCCAAAGCGCCAAAGCGCGCTTTGAAATTCGGACTGACCACGGCAACAGCTCTTTCCTGAAAAGGTCAAAAACAAAATCCGCGACCGACATTACCCTGCATCGCCGCCAGCGCGATGTGCCTCCGACGAAAGAAGTGAATTGTGTGCCTTGCCCGCCACATGGAAAGAAGGCATCCTTTGTTGGCAATTAGCGCCGAGTTGAAACAAGTCACGATGGTTCAATTGACCAGGTAGGGATCAGAGTTCCGTCATGTCGCAAATGAGAAATCTTCTTTCCGCATTGGCAGTGGCTCAGGTTGCCTTGGCTCCCAATGTGTTCGGCGCGGAACCGGCCGATAAAATCTGGCACGGCGGACCGATCCTCACCATGAACGATGCTGCGATGCGGGTGGAAGCGGTCGCAGCGAAAGATGGAAAAATCATCGCCGCCGGCAAACTGGCGGATATCATGGCGCTCAAAGGCGCCGATACGAAAGTCGTCGATCTCGGCGGCCGGGCCATGGTCCCAGGCTTTGTCGATGCCCATGGGCACATCTTCCTAGGCGGGTTGCAGGCACTCTCCGCCAATCTTCTGGCGCCGCCGGACGGAAACGTTACGGATATCGCATCGCTCCAGCAAACGCTCCGGGACTGGATCGCAGCCAATCAGAAGACCGTCGACGAAACCAAACTGATTGTTGGTTTCGGGTACGATAATGCCCAACTGAAAGAATTGCGGCATCCGAACCGGGATGATCTCGATGCGGTGTCGAAGGACTTTGCAATCCTACTCCTGCATCAATCGGGACATCTCGCCGCGATCAATTCGAAGGGTCTCGAAATCATGGGTTACACCAGCGAGACTCCCAATCCGCCCGGAGGCGTCATCCAGAGGCGTGCGGATGGCAAGGATCCGAACGGCGTCTTGGAAGAAACCGCGATGTTTCCTGCAGCGGGCAAGATTCTGGGCGCCATCGGACAGCACGGAATCAAGGCTCTGGCAAAGTCCGGGAGCGAACTGTGGGCGCGGTATGGTTATACGACGGCCGACGAAGGCCGGGGTGTAGCAACCGTGTTCGCCGCCATGCGTGAGGTTGCCGCTGAGGGTGGCTTCAAGATCGACGTGGCCGGGTATGGTGACGTTCTCGTTGATCGGGATTTCATCAAAGCGAACGCCAGCCGCGATTATAATGGCCGTTTTCGGATTGCAGGGGCAAAGCTTACGATAGACGGTTCACCGCAGGGATTCACCGCGTGGCGTGACCGGCCTTACTACGCGCCGGTCGGAAATTACCCGCCGGGCTATTCCGGATATCCGGCCGCAACGAACGAGCAGGTCATTTCGGCCATCGATTGGGCGTTCGCCAACAACGTGCAGGTGCTCACGCACGCCAACGGCGAAGCCGCGATGGACCTTCTGATCGCCTCTGTCGACAAAGCCCGGCAG
>JALOTA010000050.1 GCA_025458125.1 Hyphomicrobium sp. | reverse complement strand
CGATGGGGCGCGTGCCGGCGATGCGATTTTCGTGACGGGAACCTTGGGCGACGCGGCCTGCGGCCTGAAGCTGCGCCGCGGCGACCAGGACACAGGCGCGTGGGCAATCAGTGCGGACCAGCGCGCCGGCCTCGTTTCGAGATACCTGCGTCCGCGGCCGCACCTTGAATCAGGGCCAATTCTGCAAAGCTTTGCGTCCGCTGCGCTCGATCTTTCCGACGGCCTCGCAAAGGATCTGGGTCGGCTTGCCTCGGCCGCCGCCGCCGGGGCGATCGTCGATCGCGAACGCCTGCCTCTGTCTCCGGCGGTGCAGAGTTTGCTAAAAGCGGACCCCGCGCTGCTCCAGGTGGTTCTCGGTGGGGGCGACGACTATGAGTTGCTGTTTACCGCCCGGCCCGAATTCGAAGCCGCAATCACCGAATGCGCCACCCGGGCCGGTCTGCCGGTGACCCGGATCGGCACCATGCGATCGGAGCGCGGACTGGCTCTGGCGTCGGACCATGGAGAGAAGTCTCTGCAACCTTTCGGATGGGATCATTTTTGACAAGGAAAAGGCGGACGGATCGCCGCATAATGTTCGGTAGATCGGGGATTTAGCGATTTTGATCCGGCAGGTGTGACGGCGCGCGGCTTGCGCTTCGACCTTCCTTTAGCCACATCCATGAACGATTGCTGCGTCGCAGAGACGAACGGTCAGTTGGCGGGCAAGGGCGCGTTTGGAGCCCGGCTCATCGCGAGGGAAAGACCTGTTGGAATGCACGACGTGACGTCCGCACTGCGAAGGTCGCTTAAGATCCTTCGCCGCGCGATCATCTCCCGAATCCGAGTTGGTGGCTCCGTGGCTCTGCTGGCTGCGGCGCTGTCGGCCGGCATCCCGGCCGTTTCCGCCGCCGCTGAGACTTGGTGGGACGGGATCCAGGGCTTCGGCACGCCCGATTTCTCCGGCAAGCGGACCACGGAACGAACCCCCATCAAGCCCGACGTGGTCAACGATCTGCGCCCCGGCACCGTTCCGTTCCGCAGCGAAGAGATGGTGACGTTCCTCGACAAGGCGATCGTTCAATATCAGGCGATCGTCAACAAGGGCGGATGGCCCACGATACCGGGCAATCGCATGATGCGGCCGGGCGACGACGATGATCGTTTGCCGGTGCTGCGCCGCAGGCTGCGCGCGACCGGTGAGCTGAAGGCGTCCGCTTCCGGCTTCGAGGACTTCAATTTCGACAGCACGACGGAAGAAGCCGTGCGCCGCTTTCAGGAGCGCCACGGGCTCCGGGTCAGCGGGCGTGTCGATCAGCCCACGCTTGCCGCGTTGAATGTCTCGGCCGAAGAGCGCCTGAAACAACTCGAACTCAATCGGCAGCGCATCATGGCTCTGCTGCAGCAGCCGATCGAGGAGCGCTATGTGCTCGTCAACGCGCCGGCTTTCCAGCTGGAAGCTGTTGACCGCTACGAGGTGGCCCAGCGGCACCGGGTCGTCGTTGGCCGCGCGCAGCGCGAGACACCGGAACTGCGCGCCACTATCAAGGCCCTGAATTTCTTTCCGCATTGGCGCGTTCCCGACAGCGTCGCCCAGCTCGACGTTTTTCCGCGTCTCGTAAAGGAGCCGGACTATCTGGAAAAAGAAAAGATCCGGGTCGTCATGAACGACTTCAACGGTCCCGAGATCGACGCCACGTCCATCGATTGGTCGACCGCGGATGCCTCGAAGGTGAAACTGCGTCAGGAGCCTGGTCCACAGAACGCGCTGGGGCTCGTGCGCATCGACATGCAGAACGAGCATGGCGTCTACATGCATGACACGCCGCTGAAGACACTCTTCGATCAGCGCGCCCGCGCCTTCAGCGCCGGATGCGTGCGCGTCCAGGATGTGTTCAAGCTGGTGTCCTGGATCGCGAGGTATGAGCCAGGCTGGGAAAACCCCGATCAGGTCGATGCGGTCATCGAGGCGGGCTTACCGCTCGATCTGCAGCTGACGCGGCCCATTCCCGTGTACTTCACCTACATAACCGCCTGGGCGGAGCAGAACGGGCAGGTGCAGTTCCGCACCGATATCTATAATCGCGACGGTCAGCCTTTCGCCGCGGCGGCTCAGGCCGTGGATCCCGACGCGCCGCCGCCGCCCTCGGGTGGTCTGGCCCCGTAACGATTGCATATAACCGGCCTTCCAAATGTTCGGCACGGCACGACAACAGCCGGCATGGAGCAGCGGGCGGCTATTCCCTTGCTTTGAACGGATGTCCACCGCGCAGCGGTGCTTTTCGCTCCGCGGGCAGCAAAAACGCCTGATCGGCTACATTGGCGATGATGTTGGGAAATTTGGCTCCGCGGGTAGGGCTCGAACCTACGACCGTCCGATTAACAGTCGGATGCTCTACCACTGAGCTACCGCGGAACAGGCGCCATCAGCGCGCCGGGGGTGATTAGCAGAAGCGGGCGGGCGAGAGAAGTGCTTTTTCAGTCGCGATTGGCCTCACGGCTTAGCCGTTGGCCGCCCCGTCTCGGAACAGATTCTCCGGCGCTGCGGAGGCGGGTCAAGACAGCACATTCAGGGGAAACCGGACCGACCAGCGCACGCCTTGCGGCGCGAAGGCGAGATCGACGGTCCCGCGCACGGCCTGCCGCAGAAGGCGGGTGGTCACTGTCCGCCCGAAACCCGTCCGCATGGGCTCGCCCACGAGAGGTCCGCCCGTCTCGACCCAATCGATGACAATGTCGCCCGCCACAATTCGCCAGGATAGTTCCACACGCCCTTCCGGCGTCGAAAGTGCTCCATACTTCGATGCATTTGTCGCCAACTCATGAAACGCCATCGACAGGGCCTGTCCCTGACCGGGCGTCAGGACAACATCGGGTCCGGCGCGAACGACAGGTCCGCCGCCAAATGGCTCGAGAACCTTCTCTGCCAGGTCGTTCAGCGAGACATGCGTCCAATTGCTTTCGATCAGCAGATCGATATTGGCCGCAACGGCCATGAGTCTGTCGTCGAGCTTCTGGACAACGCTCTTCGGGCGGTCTCCAAGTGTCTGACTTGCGATTGCCCGCACGACGGAGATGAGGTTTTTCGAGCGGTGCACGGCTTCATGCGAGACGACGCGCAGTGCGTCCTCTGCACGCCTCTCGAATGTTGTCTCTGTCACCCACACACCGACCAGCCGGTCCTCTCCCTCTCCGATCGGAAAGAAGCCGGTGAGCCAATGGCGCCTCACTCCCGGCTGCTTGGGAGTTTCTCCCGACAATTCGATATTGGCGAAGGCCTGCCCGGTGGCTAAGACCTCGTCGATCAGTTCGGCCACACGCGGATAATGGTCAGGGATCAGTTCCCGGATCGACCGGCCCAGATGCTCCTGAGCCGCAATCCCATTGATGTCGGCCAGAATGTTGTTGATGTGGATGTAGCGGTAAAGACGATCGAAAACCGCGATCCCAAGCGGTGCATTTGCGAGGAACGCATCGAAGCGCTTGGAAAATGCCGTGCCGGCTCCCGCGCCGGATTGCTGCTTTCCCAGTTCCCTCATGGCGGAAATCAAATGCCGCTCGCTCGCGGCCAAGGCTTCCGCCGTCGCGACCCGTTCGGAGATGTCCTGTACGACGAAAACGAACTCCAAAGGTGCCCCGCCAGGCCCGCATGTCAAAGCAACCGTCAGTGCCACCCACACGAAATCGCCGCCGGAGCGGACAACCCGCGTATCGATGGTGTAGTAGGCGATCCGTCCTGCGAGCAGTTGCTGGGTGCGATCGATGTCCTTGTCGAGATCGTCTTGGTGAGTAACGGCCTGGAAATCGATCGCGAGCAGCGCATCGCGAGGCCAGCCCGTTATCTCGCAGAGCCTGTCGTTGACCTCCAGCCATGCACCGTTCAAGGCGACGCGGGCGATGCCCACGGCGGCATTGTCGAAAACACTCCGGTAGCGAAGCTCAGTCTCGACGAGGTCGCGGGAACGGCTTTGCGCCAGATGCGTGGCAATGCCTGCGTCCGCTTCTGCTTCGAGCCGGTCCAGCGCCAGAGCCACGCTGGCCGCAAGCGCCGAAATGAAGGCCTGATCGTGCAGGCTGAAGCCGGCCTGCGAGCGCGATCCGTAGCTCAACGTGCCCAGCAGCCGCCCGCGGGCGATCAGCGGATGACAGGCGTAGCATTGCAGACCGAGCGGCTTCAGTGGAAAGCATTCGACCATCGTCGCGGACTGTAGGTCGTTGATGACATTGCAACGGCGCAGCTTTGCGGTCGTCCCGCACACCGCCTCGCCGAGAGCCAGTTCACTGAAGGTCTCGCGGGTTTGCCCGTCGACGCCGCCGGCAGCGAAGAGCTTAAGCGGCTTTCCGCTGCTCTCGGGCAGATACCGGTAGGAAAAAAAGACATCGGCGTTGAGATGCGGCCCCACACGGTCGAAGACGCGGTCGAGCAGTTCGCTGCGCCCTTCGGCCCGAAGCAGGTCCTGCGCGATTTCGTTCAGAAGGTGGAGACTGTCGGTGCGGCGCGACAATTCCGCGAGCGCAACATCGCTGTCCACTCCATCTCTTGAAGTGAAGGTCGTCATAAGGCGTCCAAACGTGTTCAAACAATCTTTAAACGTCTCAATTAACCAAAAGGTTGCCGGGACGCAGTGAAAAAAGACGACGAGTTGGCTAAAGCCTTGCCAAAATTCAATTTTTCATGATCGCTACTCGCCGGCGCAACGGGGCGGCTGGCGTTGAGTTGGAGGCCACGCCCGGAATTGAACCGGGGTACGCGGATTTGCAGTCCGCTGCGTCACCACTCCGCCACGTGGCCTCTGGCCCGGAGACGCATTGACCTGCGGCGGCGGCGCGGTCCTGAGGCCGGTACGGCCTTGATCTCATCCGGGAGGAGGCTACTAGCACGGGAGCCGAAGCCGGCACAAGGGAAGCTCGGCCGATGAGCAGCCGTCTCACAACCTGCCGATCAATCGACCTCTAGGGCAAATTGCGATATGGGCCGACGGCGGGGCGTCCGCTATGACTGCCTCGCTCCACGTTACGGGAAACCGACATGTCCTCCGATCTTTCTCTGCAGCGTCTCAACATGGTCGAATCGCAGGTGCGGCCGAGCGACATAACCGACCGGCGCATTCCCCGCGCCATGAACGCGGTCCCGCGTGAAGCATTCGTCCCTGCGACGCGCCGCAGCCTCGCCTATCTCGACATCGATCTGCCGGTCGATATGACCGGCCCGGCGGGCGGGCGCGTGATCCTGGCGCCCCGGACCTTCGCCAAACTGCTGCAGTTGGCGAGGATAGAACCCGGAGACATCGTTCTCGACGTCGGCTGCGCCACGGGGTACTCGGCCGCGATCCTCGGCCGTCTTGCGCAAACCGTCGTCGCTGTCGAGAGCGACGCCGCCCTCGCACAGGAAGCGACGCGCGTACTCCAGACGCTCGGGGCCGACAATGTTGCGGTGGTCAACGGCGACCTTGCCGCCGGCTATCCCTCCGAAGGCCCCTTCGACGCGATTGTCCTGCAAGGAGCTGCCGCCTCGGTACCGGACGCCCTTCTCGGGCAATTGAGGGACGGCGGCCGCCTCGTCGCCATCGTATCGGACGGCAGATCAGGGCGAGCGGTCGTTTATCAGCGTACGGGAGATACCGTATCGGAGAGCGACGGTTTCGATGCTACGGCGCCCTTCTTGCCGGGCTTCGCGCCCGTTCAGCGCTTCGTATTCTGAACGGTCCGGATTGACCTCTTAGAACGTCAGCCGTCGTGTGGGATTGCGGCAACGGCCGGTGGGCAATGCAATCTACCCTATGGAGCAGCAGCCCAAATACCCCCCCCCAGAGGGGTGAAATGCGCGCGAATCGCAGTAGGAGTCATTTAGCTTTTGAAGGCGACACACGTCCGTGACGTGCCGATTTTACTGGTATCGCACTGATTATCGCGTTCACTCGGGATACTGTGGGGGAATAGTTTTGCTCAGCGCTCCGAAGAGGCCAGACATTCGGCACCGGACGAAGACGCTGTTGAGCACGGCAGTATCGGCTGCTGCCCTGTTTCTTGCGCTCGACTCCCGGCCGGCTACCGCCCTGACTTTAGATGAGGCGCTGGCCTCAACCTACCAATGCAGCCCTGCGATCGATGCCGAACGCGCGAGACTTCGCGCGACTGACGAGGATGTGCCGATTGCCCAGTCCGGCTATCGTCCGGATATCGTGGCCGGGGCTGATTTGGGCCGGCGCAACCAGGATAATTCACCGGGTGGGACCACAAATCAGAGCCCGCGTGGCTGGGGCGTAGCTTTGGCTCAGCCCATCTTCCGCGGCTTCCAGGTGACCAACGCCGTGAACGAAGCCCAGTCCAGGGTCCGTGCCGGGCGTGAAAGGCTCCGTACCGTGGAGCAGGATAAGCTGTTCGAGGCGACGACAACCTTCATGGAGGTCGTCGCCCAGCAGGCGATCTTGAAACTCAACGAAAACAACCTCAACGTCCTTACCGAAGAGCTCAAGGCCACCCGCGACAGGTTCGCCGTCGGTGAAGTGACCCGCACGGACGTCGCTCAGTCCGAGGCGCGCCGGGCCGACGCGGTTGCCCAGGTCGATCAGGCGCGCGCTGATCTCCAGACCGCCCGCGCGGCGTTCGAGCGGACCGTATGCCAGCCGGCAGATCGGTTGGTCGAACCTGCCTTGAAACGGAATATGCTGCCGAAGTCTCAGCAGGAAGCTGTCGATATCAGCATCCAGGAAAATCCCCGCATTGTCGGGGCGCTTTACACTGAGCAGGCCGCTCGCTTTACGGTCGATGCGATCCGCGGGCAGTTGCTGCCGCAGGTTACTCTCGAAGCGAACTACGATAACCGCTTCGACGACCAGCTGATCGATGGCGAGAGCCAGACGGCTGCGGTTCGCGGTGTCGTGACGGTGCCCATTTATGAACGCGGTGGCGTCGTGCACGCGCAGGTCCGTCAGGCCAAACATGTGCATCTGGCCTCACTGCAAGAGGTCGAGCAGACCACAATCGAAGTAAAGGCGAACGCGATCAGGGCATGGTCCCAGCTCGTCGGCGCCCAGGCGCAGCTCGAGAGTGCCAAGGCTGCCGTGGAAGCGAACACCATCGCCTTGACCGGTGTCCGCGAAGAAGAGCGGGTCGGACAGCGCACCCTGATCGAAGTCCTGAACGCGCAACAAGAACTGTTGAACTCGCAGGTGACACTCGTCACCACACGCCGTGACGTCATCATTGCCGCGTACGGCCTGCAGGCGGCCCTCGGCCGGCTTGATGCTCTGAGCCTTGGCGTTACCGATGTGATCTACGACCCGCAGCAACACGCTCAAGAGGTAGACAGTAAGTGGTTCGGCATCTCGATCACGCACGATGATGGCCGTCACGAGCGCCTCGACGTCGACCCGGGCGTCCTCAAGTAGACTGCACCGATAGCTCGGGAATAATCACAATTTCGCCGTTATACCGGTCGCCGCGGCGGCGCACCCGGCGTAGACGCTGGCCGCTTAGTGGGCTGACGCGCTTAGCCTCACTTTTCAACAAAGTCTGAACACGTTGGAATTCCTCTTGCAGGTCAGCGCCTCATCATGCATTTCTGAGTCGTGGTCAATTTTTTCTTGCCAAGCGACGTCTTTGCCACACGTTTGCCGTCGCCGGAGCCTAGAAAAAACCACGAAGCGCCGGGTTTCTTGAGGTGGGCGGACATCTCGGATCGGTTGGTGAACCGGAACGGGCGCTTCGCGAGACGATCTTGGGGAAGGGGCGGGAAAAAATCTCGCGAATACACCTGTCTCAGGAACCGTTTCTCTTTTTCGCAAGGCCCTTTGCGGGGGGGGCTCGGGTAGGGTGCGTCAGCGAGGAGACGGGCGATGGAACTTTCGGAGAAGAACGGTCATGCGAGTATCGAGGAAATTCTAGCCTCCGTTCGCAGGATCATCGCCGAGGAGCCGGCCGGTGCTAGCCCGCTGATCGATCTGCAGACGCCCGCAGTGGCGCGCGCTCTTCCCAAGGGCGATGGACTACTCGACGATCCCAGCGATTTCGACCTTCCGTCGATGTTCAAGACGCCGTCCGCCGCGACGTCGGAGAAGCCGGCGCCGTTGTTCGGCCGGTTGAGCGAAGCCATCCGGGCCGCATCTTCGGGTTCATCCTACGCCACCGACCGATTCGACCAGTCTTTGAGTACCCTGAAGCTTCACCGGGCCGAAGCGACTGAAACCATCGGTGCTCCCAATTTCCTGCTTTCAAGCTTCCACGACGCGACCGCTCACCGCGTCGATGACGCCACGTCATCGCACCAGTACGCCATCGCTCCTGCGCGTTTGGAAACCGCCCAGCCTGCCACCGTCATGGCGGCATCCGCCGACGACGGCGTCACGACGCCGCCGGCTGGTGACTCGGCAAGCGCTGCAACGACCCCGCCGCAGGTCCCGCGCCAGATGGCGGCCTTCAAGGATACCCGGTTCCGCGGCATGGGATCGTCTCCCGCCGCTTTGGAACCGCTCCAGCCCGCCGTTTCGCCATTCGAAGCTGCGGCAACGGACGCGCTCGTGGCGGCTGCTGATCGCAAAGCCGACGCTGCGCCAATTCTGGCTGCGGTCGATCAGCAATCCGTGGCAACGTCGCCAGCCGGCGGCGGGATGCCGGCGGAACAGCCTTCGACGCTTGCTGCTGCCATCGCTGCTTCTTATCCGGTGCTGGCCGTCGACGTCGCCTCCACAGAGCCGTCTCTGCATGTTCCGCCGCCGGTCCCGCACACAGCCCAGCCGTCACAGGCGGGGTCCGCACCGATAGAAGATTCCACCGCCGACCTGCTACGCCCCATGCTGCGGCAATGGCTGGCTGAGAATATGCCCAGAATGGTCGAGAAGGCCTTGCACATCGAGGTCGCCGAAAGCGTAAAATCGACCAAGAAGTAGCAATGCGGGCCTCTTCGCGGCGAGGTTGGCGGACGGCACTATCCACAGGGCCGTCCGATCGCCGCAATTCCATGCTTCAAGCCATCCGGCTAAACAGGCGTGGGCACAGCCCTCCAGGCGGCCTTGGTATGTTAACTTCGAGAACGGAAGTGTCCGAATGAGCAGGGCGGACGGTGCGCCGGAAGCGTCGATAGAAGAGATCCTGGCCTCGATCCGCAAGAACTTCACGGATGATGCGCCGGCCTCGGCCGTATCGCCGGCAGCTCAGGCCAAGACCGCAGACCTCCGGTCAGGCGGCATCCCGTCGTTCCGGTCCGCCGCGGATGTCGCGTCTGAGGCGCAGGAAACTCCCCTTCCCAAACCGCCACGCTCGCGCGCCGCAGCAATCGACGACGATCTCGATGACCTGATCGACAAGAAAGCCGCGCCTGCGCCAGAACTGATGCATCCGGCCGCATCCGCCGCTCCGGCACTCTCCCCCGTTGAAGCGGCGCGCGAGAAATGGGCCCATCTCCTCAATCCGGGCGGCTCAGCCAATGGCGCCCGATCGCTCGACACGCCAGCACTGAAAATCGACCCGGCGTCGGCGCCGTCCGCACCGCCCGTGTCATCCGCCGCACCCAGCCCGCCGGCCGCGACCGGACTGTTCGCTCCGCGTAAGGGCGGCTTCTATCCGCCGAGCGAACCCCGGCCCGAACCGGTTCTTCCTTTGCCGGCAGCCGCAGCTCCGCCCCCGTCTGAGACGCTCGTCGCCAAGGCGCTGGAACAGACGGCACCCGCCGCCCCGCGTCCGGGCTTCATCCCATCCGTCGCCGCCCCGCTGACGGCAACGCCAGCACTCGATCCGACGCCGGTGCCTGCAACTCTTTCCGCGCCCGAACCGCTCTTGCGCGAGGCACGATCTAATCCCGAGCCGCTCATTGCGTCTGCCACGGTCGCCGAACTTCCAGCCGCCAGCGCGCGTGCGCTGGATGATCTGGTGGCGGGCTTGAATAGCGTGGCGCAACCGGTGGCGGCTCCCCCGCAGCCGGCCGCGCGTGCCCAGCCCGCGCCTCCGCAGGCTGCACCACCCGTCTCCATCGAGCCCCAGCCCGTCCCTCAGACTTCCGGCCGCACTCTGGAAGATGTCGTCGCCGACATGCTCCGCCCGCTGCTGGAAAAGTGGATCGACGAAAACATGCCGCGGATCGTGGAGCGGGCCCTGCAGCGCGACGCCATGCTCGGCCGTAAGACGCCCTGAGACGCCTGCCCGGCCGGCGCAGCCGGAAGACTCCGCATGGATGCGGCCTGGCGGCTGCGGACGTTGACAGGCATGGAAGCAGGGTCGTACCACCTCCCGCCATGCCTGATCGAAAAGAACCCCAGCACAATGCTTGAGAAGACCTATCAGCCGGGCTCAATCGAGCCGCGTATCCGCGAAGATTGGGAAACGGCCGATGCGTTCAAGGCCGGCCGCCCCGACCGTGCGGCGGCCGAACCCTTTTCGATCGTGATCCCGCCGCCGAATGTGACGGGTTCGCTGCACATGGGGCATGCGCTCAACAATACGTTGCAGGATATCCTTTGCCGCTTCGAGCGCATGCGCGGCAAGGACGTGCTCTGGCAGCCCGGCACCGACCACGCAGGCATCGCGACTCAGATGGTCGTCGAGCGCCGGATGATGGAGCGGCAGGAACCCGGCCGTCGAGAGATCGGCCGCGAGAAATTCCTGGAGAAAGTCTGGTCCTGGAAAGCCGAAAGCGGCGGCACCATCGTCAATCAGTTGAAGCGCCTTGGCGCGTCCTGCGACTGGAGCCGGGAACGGTTCACGATGGACGAGGGTTTGTCGAGGGCCGTTGCAAAGGTCTTCGTCGAGCTTTATCGCGCCGGCCTCATCTACAAGGACAAGCGCCTCGTCAACTGGGACCCGAAATTCCAGACCGCCATTTCCGACTTGGAAGTCGTGCAGGTGGAAGCAAAGGGGTCGTTCACCTGGAGCGACGGCGATCCCGAGAAGCCTTTCGACTCGGAGGCGCTGGCGAAGGTTCTGAACAAGAACCCGAGCGGCCACATGTATCATTTCCGATATCCGCTCGCCGGCGATCCGGCGCGTTTCATCGTTGTTGCCACCACGCGCCCGGAAACCATGCTCGGTGACACGGGCGTCGCCGTGCATCCTGACGACGCGCGCTATACCGGCATCGTCGGCCAGAAGGTGCGCCTGCCGCTCGTCGGCCGCGAGATCCCGGTCGTCGCCGACGAATACTCCGATCCCGAGAAGGGGACCGGCGCCGTCAAGATCACCCCCGCGCACGACTTCAACGACTTTGAGGTCGGCCGCCGGCATGACCTCGCCCAGATCAACGTCCTCGACCCGTTCGGCAGGATCATTTCCGGACCGGCCGCCAAGCTCGATGCGATCCCGGAGAACCTGCAGGGTCTCGACCGGTTCGAGGCGCGCAAGCAGGTGGTAGCCGCCATGGCCGCGCTGGGCCTTCTCGCCAAGATCGAACCGACCACCCACACCGTTCCGCACGGCGACCGGTCCAACGTCGTCATCGAGCCCTGGCTCACCGATCAGTGGTACGTGAACGCCGCCGAACTGGCCAAGGACGCGATCCGCGCCGTCGAAGACGGCCGTACGAAATTCGTTCCGGAGAACTGGTCGAAGACTTACTTCGAATGGATGCGCAACATTCAGCCCTGGTGCATCTCGCGCCAGCTCTGGTGGGGGCATCAGATCCCGGCCTGGTACGGTCCGGACGGCCTTGTTTTCGTGGCCCACGACGAGTCCGAGGCCGCGCAACTGGCTGCGGCCCACTACGGCAAAGACGAACCGCTGACGCGCGACGAGGACGTGCTCGACACCTGGTTCTCATCCGGATTGTGGGCGTTTTCCACTCTCGGCTGGCCGGACGAGACGCCCGAACTGAAGCGGTATTATCCGACGAGCGTCCTCGTCACCGGCTTCGACATCATCTTCTTCTGGGTGGCACGCATGATGATGCTGTCGCTCTATTTCAAGAACGAAGTGCCGTTCAAGGACGTCTACATCCACGCCCTCGTTCGCGACGAGAAGGGGCAGAAGATGTCGAAGTCCAAGGGCAACGTCATCGACCCGCTGGACTTGATCGACGCATACGGCGCCGACGCCCTGCGTTTTACCCTGGCCCGCATGGCCGCTCAGGGGCGCGATATCAAGCTCGCCAAGCAGGCCGTCGAGGGCAACCGCAACTTCGCAACCAAGCTTTGGAACGCAGCACGCTTCGCGGAAATGAACGAATGCGTGCGCCAGCAGAACTTCGATCCCCGCACAGTCCGCAATCCGCTCAACCGATGGATCGTGGGCGAAACCGAGCGCGCCGCCGCCAGTGTCACCGCCGGGCTTGAAGCCTACAGGTTCAACGAGGCCTCCGGCGCCATCTACGAATTCGTCTGGGGCGTGTTCTGCGACTGGTACCTGGAACTCATCAAGCCAATACTCGCCGGCGACGATGAAGAGGCCATGGTCGAAACCCGCGCGACGGTGGCGTGGGTCATCGACCAGATCCTGAAGCTTCTGCATCCATTCATGCCGTTCATTACCGAAGAGCTGTGGGCCCACCTCGTCGAGCACGGCGTCGCGCGCCAGTCTCTGCTGGCGCTCAGTTCCTGGCCGCAGCCCAAAGGGCTGGCCGATCCGAAGGTCGACGAGGAGATCGGATGGGTCATCGAATTGATTTCTGCCGTCCGGTCGGTTCGTACCGAAATGAACGTTCCCGCCGGCGCTAAGATCCCACTGGTGGTGACGGGAGCGACCGATGCAACCCGGGTCCGCGCCAAGGCGCACGAAGACACAATCATGCGGCTCGCCCGCCTCGACGACATCGCCTTCGCCAAGGCCACCCCGAAGGGGTCGGCGCTGATCGTTGTCGGGGAAGCGACCTACGCCCTGCCGCTCGAAGGCGTGATCGACATGGCCGCCGAGCGCAAGCGGCTGGAAAAGGAAATCTCCAAGGCTGAAAGCGACAAGGGCAAGGCCGAGGCCTGGCTCTCAAACGAGTCGAACGTCGCCAAGAGCCCCGAGCACGTCGTGGAATTGAATCGTGATCGGGTGGCCGAAGGGACCGAGAAGATCGAACGCCTGAAAGCGGCGCTCCGGCGGATCGAGGGCTGAGCATCACAGAGGGGGCGGCCCGACCAGCCCCCTGGGCTGCCACACGAACGGCCCTGAAGCGCGCTGAAACCGACAATCCCGGGCCATGGCGCGGCCCATCTTGAAGGCTATTCCTAGCGTTATGTCCGTGCACGCCTCCTACGGGCGAAACGGTAGCCGAATGTTGCGGTAACGCAACGAAATGCTTGGAAAGATGCCTCTTTTGAGCCACAAAACGGCGCGACACAGGCTACGGCAGGGGTGCCTCGGGAAAGGATCCCTGCTGCGGGTGCGTGCGGGTCCGCGAGACTACCATAAAACCGCGTTCGAAGCTCCCAGGTGTGTCGAGGACGAGTAGCCGTTAGCGGCGCTTGTTCAGTATTCCCTTGGTCGAGCTTGAGAGGAATGAAGAAGAATGGACGCGAAGTCGTTCGACAAATCGAAGTTGCCGAGCCGCCATGTCACGGTCGGGCCGTCGCGGGCCCCGCATCGCTCGTACTATTACGCCATGGGTTTGACGGAAGAGCAGATCAACCGTCCCTTCGTCGGCGTAGTGTCCTGCTGGAATGAAGCCGCACCCTGCAACATTGCCCTCATGCGGCAGGCGCAGGCCGCGAAGGCGGGCGTCAACGAGGCCGGCGGTACGCCGCGTGAGTTCTGCACCATCACCGTGACCGACGGAATCGCCATGGGCCACCAGGGCATGAAGTCGTCGCTCGTGTCGCGCGAGGTGATCGCCGACTCCATCGAACTGACGATGCGGGGCCACTGCTACGACGCGCTCGTCGGCATTGCCGGATGCGACAAGTCCCTTCCGGGCACGATGATGGCGATGCTGCGCCTCAACGTTCCGTCGGTCTTCATGTATGGCGGGTCGATTCTGCCCGGACGCTTCCGCGGCAAGGACGTCACCGTGCTCGATGTGTTCGAGGGTGTCGGCATGCATTCCGCCGGCAAGATGTCGGACGGCGACCTGCACGAACTGGAATGTGTCGCGTGTCCGTCAGCCGGCGCATGCGGCGGTCAATTCACCGCCAACACGATGGCCATGGTTTCCGAAGCGATCGGCCTCGCGCTTCCGGGTTCGGCCGGTTCGCCCGCGCCCTATGAAGAACGCGACAGCTACGCCACAGCATCCGGCAAGGCGGTCATGCGCCTCGTCGCCGATCAACTCCGGCCGCGCGATATCGCGACCCGCAAGGCCTTCGAGAACGCAGCCGTCGTGGTGGCCGCCACGGGCGGTTCGACGAATGCCGCGCTGCATCTTCCGGCCATGGCGAACGAGTGCGGTATCGATTTCGATCTTTTCGACGTCGCCGAAATCTTCAAGCGCACGCCCTATATCGCGGACCTGAAGCCCGGCGGTCAGTACGTCGCAAAGGATGTGTTCGAAATCGGCGGCGTGCCGCAGGTTCTCAAGGCCTTGCTAGAGGGCGGCTACCTGCACGGCGACTGCATGACCGTGACTGGCCGCACGATGGCCGAGAACCTCTCGAAGGTCACGTTCAATACCGATCAGAAAGTCGTTTATCCCGTCTCCAACCCGATCACCCCGACCGGCGGTGTCGTCGGCCTCAAGGGGAGCCTCGCGCCGGACGGCGCGATCGTGAAGGTCGCCGGCCTGAAGAAGTTGCAGTTCTCCGGTCCGGCCCGCGTCTTCGATTGCGAGGAAGACGCCTTTGCCGCCGTCAGCGCCGGCAACTTCAAGGAAGGCGAAGTCCTCGTCATCCGCTACGAGGGTCCGAAGGGCGGACCGGGAATGCGCGAGATGCTGTCGACAACGGCTGCGCTCTATGGCCAGGGCATGGGCGACAAGCTGGCACTCATCACGGACGGGCGCTTCTCCGGCGCGACACGCGGCTTCTGCATCGGCCATGTCGGGCCGGAAGCGGCGGTCGGCGGCCCCATCGCGCTCATCGAGAATGGCGACATCATTTCCATCGATGCCGACAAGGGCACGCTCGATCTCGATGTCGATGCCGCGACGCTCGAAAAGCGCCGCAAGGCTTGGAAAGCACCAGACAACCCCTACCAGACCGGCGCGATCCGCAAGTTCGCGGATCAGGTGGGCCCCGCGCGCTATGGCGCC
>JALOTA010000049.1 GCA_025458125.1 Hyphomicrobium sp. | reverse complement strand
GCGTCTCTGGCGCCGTGGCCGAAGGAGTTGCTGAAGCCCTGGGATGAACTGTCGGCGGACGAGAAGAAACTCTTCATCCGGCAGGTCGAAGTGTTTGCGGCTTATGCCGCCTATAACGATCACGAGATCGGGCGAGTCATCAAGGCGTTCGAGGACGTTGGCCGTCTCGACAATACGCTGGTCATCTACATCAACGGCGACAACGGAACGAGCGCCGAGGGCGGGCCGCTCGGAACGCCCAACGAGGTTGCGTTCTTCAACGGCCTCAACAAGCTGCCTGCCGAGGTGCAGTTGAAGTTCTACGACGTCTGGGGCACCGAACAGACCTACAATCACATGTCCGCCGGCTGGTCATGGGCGTTCGATACCCCGTTCTCCTGGTTCAAGCAGAATGCGTCCGCGCTGGGCGGCATCAACCAGAACATGGTGGTCTCCTGGCCGGCGCGGATCAAAGACAAAGGAGCGTTGCGCGAGCAGTTCGTTCACGTGATCGACGTTCTGCCCACAATTCTGGAGGCCGCAGGCATTCAGGCGCCAGAGAGCGTAGACGGGATCAAACAGAGGCCGATCGAGGGTACGAGCTTTGCCTTTACCTTCGATGCAGCCAACGCGAAGTCTCCGACGAGGCATACGACGCAGTACTTCGAAATGATGGGCCAGTGGGCTCTTTATGACGACGGCTGGTTCCTGAGTACGAAAGTGAACCGGGCTCCTTGGGAGGCATTCGGACCGGCAAATCCCAATCCGCTCGATAACCAGGTGCTTCAACTCTACAATCTGAACGAAGACTTCAGTCAGACCGTGGACCTGGCCGCAAAGAACCCCGACAGGGTCGAGGCCATGAAGAAGAAATTTGTGGCGGAAGCCAAGAAATACGACGTTTTTCCGATGGATGCGTCGGTGGCGGGGCGCATCGTGGCACCACGGCCCAATATCACGGCCGGCCGAACCGAGTTCGTGTACACGCGACCGATGACCGGTCTGCCTCAAGGCGACTCGCCTCTGTTGCTAAACACCTCTTATACGATCACGGCGGAGATCGATGTTCCGGCGAGCGGCGGGGATGGCATGATCCTGACGTCCGGCGGCCGGTTTGCCGGATACGGTTTCTATGTTCTCCAGGGCAAGCCCGTTTTTCTCTGGAATCTGGTCGATCTCGAGCGCCTGAAATGGGAAGGCCCCGACGCTCTGACTCCAGGCAAGCACACCATCGAGTTCGATTTCAATTATGAGGGCCTGGGACCAGGGACACTCGCATTCAATAATTTCAGCGGCATCGGCCGGCCCGGTACGGGAATTCTGAAGGTGGACGGCAAGGTCGTGGATACCAAGGCCATGCCAAAGACTCTGCCTATGATCCTGCAGTGGGACGAAAGTTTCGACATCGGCTCAGACACGCTCACGGGTGTGAACGATGCTGACTACCGTCCACCTTTCCCGCTCACGTCGAAACTCGAGAAGCTGACGATCAAGATCGATCGTCCGCAGCTCACCCCAGAGGACATCCAGAAGCTGGAAGGTGCAAAGAAGGCGGCCGCGGACGGGCCGGTTTCGGAGGATCTATCGCTGGTGCAGGTGCTGGAGGGCAGGCTGGAGAAGCGGAAGGAGTGCAGTCAGAAGGCCGACGCCCAGAAGCTCGAACCGATCCAGCGGATCATTTTCATGCGCGAGTGCCTGCAGTAGTGCTGACAGGGTGAATGACCAGAAATTCGCTGCAGAACTTTACGAATTTTCTCATCAACGGAGAGACCTGATGTTCAACTCTCGCATCTTGCTTGCATGCGTGACGGTTGGAGTGATGAGCCTTCCAGGCGTGGTCTACAGCCAGAGCGCGCCTTCGCCGTCCAAGCATGTCCCGCTTCAGAAGACGATCGGCGAGGCGCGGCCAGAAATCGTACCTTCACTCATCGTGATGAACGCAAAGGGAGCCACACTGCAAGGAAATCGGTTGGTATTGACCGGTGTTTCGCCCAATTCGATCGTCTTTGCAGACCGCCCGGTGCGGGCTGCAGGCCATGCACCGACGACCGAACTCCTGCAGGAATGGTCGCCGGCCGAAGACAGCAAGGACAGTTTCGCGAAAGATCCGCCCAATGCCACACTGTCGGTATTCAGCAAGGATGGGCAGAACGTGAAGGATGCCGTCATCGTCATGCGTTCACCGAAACTCGACGGTGATCAATTGACGTTCGATGTCGATGTTCTTGAGGGTGACATCTCGGGCGCCGACGGGGCTGCCTCGATTTTCATCGATATCATTGGGCGGCCTCTTACCCCGATGTCGTTTGCGGGCGCTGCACGCCGGACGGCATATCGTGCAGCTTGGTACCGTGGCGCGGCGGTCGGTGCGGCGGTTGCCGCGCCCTACTACTACGGTCCTCGGTGTGGCTATCCGCCGTTGCCGCCCTGCTACTAGAGCCGGAATGAACCCGTGATGTTCGCCTCAGGCCGGTGCGCCGAACGGTGCGCACCGGCCTGATCCGTTTGCCGGGGCTATTGTGGATACGGGCGGGCGGCGGCTAGTCAGCAAATCTGGGCCGACGCGCCGTCGAAAAACCTTCGAAGCAGGGCGATGCATTCGCGGCCGCCGGCCGCCGTCGCGTCGACTCCGGCTTTCGATGCGAGCAAGGGGTCGGCATCGAATGCGCGGCCTCCAGCCATGATGACGAGGTTGTTGTTATGGGAGGCTTTGCGAATGCCGTGCAGTGTATCGGAAAGGGCCGCAGGATCGGCGACACGCGTCGCTGAAATGCAGAGTGCGTCGTACTGCTGATTGCGAACCAGATCTTGCAGATCCCACATTGTCTTGGGTTCGCGGTAGTCGACGGACCATCCTTCGCGCCAGAAGTGTGCGCGCAAAAGACAGAGTGCGAGGCGATGCCGTTCCTGAGGCAGCGTTACGAGCAGGATATGCCGTTCGACGCCGGACAATGACCCGTCGGCACAGAATGCCGTGGCTTCGCTGAGGATGATCTGCTGAATCCGATGCATGGCGTGGGCGACTTCGAGGAAGTCGATCTGGTCACTGTCCCACATCAGCCCGAGTCGTGCCGCAGTGGGCGCCAGCAGGTTGTCGAACAAGTGATCAATCGCATGTCCCTGTGCGATAAGTGCCCCGAAATGTGTGCGCGCGAGCGTTGGATCGGCGTCGAGAATTGTCGTTGTGAACGCAGCCACTTCAGGCTGGAGATCGCATTCGGCCCTTGATGCGTGGTGCGCGACCAATCGGGGAACAACTGTGTTCTCGATCACGCATTCCAATGTGTTACGGGGCGTTGCGCTGCGCTGGTTCTGGCTGGTTCCCGTCAGAGTTCTGGGGCCGCGAACAGCCAAGCCCCGCTGACGCGGCCCGTAAGCATGAAATCCCGCTACGCTCATATTACACGCCTCCGGGAAATTGCCGCTGCGCGACTATGCCCCCTATGCGTCGAATTCGCACTTGGACTTTATGGCCACCCAATCGGCGAAATCAGTTGATCGGTATCAACCGAGTGTGGCATCCGAGATTTTTTTGAGCTCCGATATTGCGCTGCAAGGCGCCCTTTCAGCCATCGTCACTGCAAGACGGTCGCGATGATACGCTACACTAGCCATTCGACCGCTGCGGCCATAGCACAGTTAGATCAAGGCTTTCAGTGCGCACCTGCAGAGCGCGGCGAGAACCAATCGAGTGCTGCTGCGAGAAACGGCCATTGCCGCGCGTGCGTTCGATTTGCGTTGTGCAAAGCAGCATCGTCGACGACG
Source organism: Hyphomicrobium sp. (assembly GCA_025458125.1). GTDB lineage: Bacteria > Pseudomonadota > Alphaproteobacteria > Rhizobiales > Hyphomicrobiaceae > JAGVSR01. Next base: position 17,949 of record JALOTA010000049.1, on the reverse strand, counting down.
TGGGTCTGGTCTGAGACCGGCATCATCACGCGAACTTTACCGATCGCGAGCGCCTCAAGGTCGCGCCCCGCGAATACGCGGCGGCACATCGCTGAGTTGTCCGGTGTCGTCACAGCGATTTTCTCACCGATCAGCGCCTCCAATTCGGAGAAGTTGGTCCGCAGTTGCTCGATCCAGTCATCAAAGCCTTCGACCATCCGCGTTTCGTCGAAGCGGACGGCCAATTCCAGGACGGCTGGGTTCGGATTGAAGCGGACACGGTCTCCGAAGAGCGCGACATTCAGAATGATCGGTCGAGCTGAAGCCCAGACGGCGACTTGACGAATGAGCCGCTGGAGATCGAGCGCCAGCGGCTCATCCCCGAGTTCGCCTCTGTTTTCGCCAGCCCGCTGCATTGCATCCCCACGCGTTGCGAGGATGAGACCCTATAAAAAGGGCCTGCATGTGTCCGCATCGACGTTGCGCAGTTGCTGCATTTTCCACAACGTGCGCAGAGCCGGTCGCGGGTTGGTGAAACTGAACGCCGTCAGGCTACGCTGTCGAAGTCGGGCAATGCCCGGCGGCGGTCTGTGTCGCGCTGTGGCCGGCGTTCGCAAGCGTGCGGCGGCTATGGCTCCCGTTTCTACCGGGTCATGTCGAATAGCAGTATTTCGGCATTCCCGGTGCCTTGCAAAACGAGCGACGTCAGGCCGTCGATGGCCGCGCCGTCGCCTTCCGCGAGTTGTTCGCCGTTGAGCGTGATCGAACCCTTGGCAACCTGCACCCAGCCTAAGCGGCCGGGTTTCAGGCGGTGTGTGATCGTCTCGCCAGGCCGCAGAACGGCTGCGAACAGGTCGACATCCTGATGGATTGTCACGGAGTCGTCACGTCCATCCCGCGATCCGACCAGCCTCAGCCGTCCGCTGCCATCAGCAGGGTACGACTTCTGCTCGTAACCGGGACGCAGCCCCCTCTTTTCCGGCAGGATCCAGATCTGCAGGAAATGCGCGGGGTCGGTCCGCGAGGCGTTGAATTCGCTGTGCCGGACGCCCGTGCCAGCCGACATGCGCTGCAAATCGCCCGGCCTGATGACGGACCCATTGCCAAGGCTGTCGTTGTGCGCGAGTGCCCCATCGAGGACATACGACAGAATTTCCATGTCGCTGTGGGGATGCTCGGGGAAGCCACTGCCACCGGCGATCCGATCGTCGTTGATTACGCGCAGCGGTCCGAAGCCCATGTGCTCGGGATCACGGTAGTTCCCGAACGAAAACGTATGGCGGCTGTCGAGCCAGCCGAATTTGGCCTGCCCGCGGTCGGCGGCGCGGCGAATTTTGAGGCCCGGACCCGCCGGTGCGGGGGCTTCACGTTGGCGATCTGACGATGCGTTGGACATGCTGGGTCCTCCGTTGGGGGGCGATCCCGATCGATGTTGTTATTGATATAGGTTCGCCGCCGTGTCCTTCAAATTTCCATGACGCCAATTGGAGGGCGCACTGTGAAAGCGAACGGAGTGACGGCCTGAAACCTCACATGCCGGTCCGGCATGCTGCTGGCCGTGCGCTCACGCTTCGGCGTCGTGGCAATTGGCGTCGATAAGCAACTCGGTACCGTCGGCCAGTGTCAGTATGGTGGAGATCTTCCAGCCGTCGCTGATCGCATTCGAAAACGTCGGGTGCCGGTTGCAGTAGGTCTTGGACCATCGCAGTTTGCGCTGCGCCAACCATCTCTCGTCGATTTGGCGCACCTGCAACTCAACTTTATGGTGAAAAACCAGAGCCTTGCGGTCGCAGATCACATCGACGCCAGCAAGCCGTGTCACGGGATCGACTCGCGTGCCAACGTTTGCGGTGAGATTGTCGCGGACCTTTTGAAAGAGCAGGCAGTAAAGTTCGGGGGTCATTTCGTTAGGGAGGGACATCTGGCTGAGGTAGCCGATGAAAAGACCGCTTTCCGCCACGAGCAGGATTGCTGCAAGACGTCCCAGACGCATGACTTCCACTCGCTGCCGAACCACTGAGTCGTCGTGTTAGACAAAATGACTTAAGATGACATTCCGACGACGGATTTATTTGTCCGGTATTTGACCGACATTACCTCGCAGATACAAATCGAAGTTGTCTGAGGGGTGCGCGATGCACGGCGGGCCGCGCCATACCGTTCGAGTCCGGACGGCTCGACGCTGAAGGACAACATCCTCCAGGCTCCAATCGTTAGCACCTCCCGCAGGCCCGGTCTGCCATCCGGCTTCAATGATGCCTGCAGAGCTCGTTTGCCGCCCTCTGAGGAGTATGGCAACACAATCCGCTAGAGCTTGAGCCCGCCGACAAGAAGACGGGCCGTGTCGGGAGGCGGACGTGGCCAGAGCATCATCTGCGATCAGCGCCAGTGGCGTGCGCTGTGCGTCGAGCGGGAGCGGCAATCTGGCCGAACTCGTTGCCCAACTCTCGGCCGGACTGGGACCCGGACCTTTTCAGCACATCGTCGCCTATTTCTCGACCGACTACGATGCGGAGGCGCTTGTGGCCGCGCTGGCCTCCGCGTTTCCCGATGTACCCGTTTCCGGTTGCTCGACCGCCGGCGCCATCACGCCGGGAGGCATGCTCGATGATGGTGTGCTGCTCATCGCGTTTCCCGTGGCCGGTTTTGCGGTTCACTCCGGCATCGTCGAAGACGTCTCGGAGTTCGGCGTGGAGAGGGCCACCGATCTGGCGAGGAGGTTGAAGAGCCGCATCGTTCCGGAAGAGGCTGTCCGCCGAAAGCCCGCCTTCGCCATCATGCTTGTCGATGGCACTTCTCAAACGGAAGAGACGATCGTTGCCGCTGTCCACTGGGCGATCGAACATGTTCCGCTCATCGGTGGCTCAGCCGGCGACGGCCTGACGTTTCGCGGCGCTGTGGTGGTGCACGAGGGGCGGGTCCTCACGGATGCAGCCGTGTTGCTGCTGATCGAGACCGATATTCCCTTCCGGGTCTTCAAAACCCAAAACTTCGAGCCAACGCCGATCAAGCTTGTGGTCACGGCCGCCGATACGGAACGGCGCATCGTGAAGGAATTGAATGCGGAGCCGGCCGCACGCGAATATGCGTCGGCGATCGGGTTGCTTCCCGATGATCTCGGCCCGTTCAGCTTCGCGTCCTATCCTTTGGTCGTCAAAGTCGGCGGAAATTATTATTGCCGCTCCATCCGCAAAATGAACGAAGACGGCTCGCTCTCGTTCTTTTGTGCCATCGACGAAGGCCTCGTGTTCACGGTAGCACGTCCTCAAGACATGCTGCGCTCGACGGAGGAGGCGCTTGACGCGATCGGTGACGAAATCGGCGGGATCGATCTCGTGATCGGGTTCGATTGCGTACTGCGCCGGCTCGACGCCGAAAATAGGCAGATCAGGCACCAGATGGAAGACCTCTACCAGCGCTATGGTGTGGTTGGCTTCCATACCTACGGCGAACAATTCAACGCCATGCATTTGAACCAGACCTTGACGGGGATCGCATTCGGAAAGCGTGCGAGCCAGACGAGATGAAGAGCGACGAGGTCAGTTATCCCATTCCGCCCCGGCACGACGGGCCCGGCTCCGAGCTCGAACGCCGGCTGGAGAAGCTGGCCCGCATCAACGCTTCGCTGATGCAGCGGGTGGAGCGGTCGATGGACCAGCAGGCGAACGCCTATTCCCTGTTCCAGACCGCTATAGGTCTCGAAGGGCAGGTGCGGCTGCGCACTGATCAGCTCAAGACCGCGCTCGACCGGCTTGAACAGGCCAATAGTGAATTGATGCTGGCCCGCGATGCGGCGGAACGGGCAAACCGGTTCAAGACGCGCTTCTTCACGGCGGTCGGGCACGATCTTCTCCAGCCGTTGCATGCGGCGCGGCTTACGTTGTCGGCGATGCTCGATGGGGAACGTGACGGGGAGCAGCAACGCCTCGGCGGGCAGGTGGACCACGCGTTGTCCACGATCGAAGAGCTTCTGAAGACCATTCTCGATCTTTCGAAGCTGGAAGCAGGGGTCACGGAACCCCAGATCCGTCTCATCGATGTCGACGAACTGTTCAGCGACGTCGTGTCGGACCTCGCTCCGATCGCGCGCGCCAAGGGGCTTGTTCTGGGACACCGCGCGACACGGATGATGGTTCGCTCCGATCCGATCATGTTGCGCCGTATCGTGCAGAATCTCGTGGCCAATGCCGTGCACTATACCGAGAGAGGGCGCATCCGGCTGCTTGCGCGCCGTCGCGGCGACGGGGTCCGGCTGGAGGTGTGGGATAGCGGGCCGGGGATCGCGCCGGCCGAGCGGGACCGTATCTTCGAGGAGTTCCAGAGGGGGAGTTCTTCAGAGACCGCACGCGTCGGCGGCTTCGGCCTGGGGCTTTCGATTGTCCAGCGCATGTCCGAGGCGCTCGAGCACGATCTCGGGTTGTGTTCGCGTGTCGGCCACGGCTCGTGCTTCACGGTCCTTACTCCCTACGCCGCCACTCGCGACGTTCAGAAACCCGCCGAGCCCTACGTGATGCCGGGTTACGGCTTGCCAGTCTCTGAGGTGCTTGTCATCGATAATGAGCCGACGGTACTTGAAGCCATGCGGGCGCTGCTGAGCCGGTGGGGCTGCAAAGTGCGGGTCGCGGCCTCCGCGGAAGATGTCGATGAGATCTTCGAGGCCGATTCCGGGTACAGTCCAGACATCGTTCTTGCCGATTATCACCTCAACCGCGGGCAGACGGGCGTGGCGGTCGTGGCCGACGTGCGCCGGCGGATGGGACTGGAAGTTCCAGCGATCGTGATCTCGGCGGACCGGTCGTTGTCGCAGATGTCACTCGACGCCACCGGATCGATCGAACTGCTGCGCAAGCCGGTCAAGCCGGCCGAGCTGAGGGCGCTCATGCTGCATGTGGTGGCCGGCGGAGCATGAGCCGGAGGCGATAGCCACAGCGTTTCAGGTACCGCTCGCCAGTTTATCGAAGTCGATACGGCTGACTTCGATCACCGCCTGCGTTCGCGATGCGACGTCGAGCTTGCGCAGGATTTCCGAAACGTGGGCTTTGACAGTCGTTTCGCCGACTCCCAATTCGTGGGCGATCTGCTTGTTCAGCAGGCCCTGACGAAGCATGTTCAGCACGCGAAGCTGCTGAGGCGTGAGCGAGGACAATCGCGCGCCGATGTCGGAAGTTCCGGACGCATCTCGGGGCGGGGGCTGATAGGACTTTGGAAGCGTCAGATTGCCGAGCAGCACCGTGTCGATAGCTTCTGCAAGTTCGGCCTTGCGGGCAGATTTCGGAATGAACCCGGCAGCACCCAGCGACACTGCTTCATGGACGACCCGGCTGTCTTCCAATGCCGAGACGATGACGATCGGTTGTTTTGGATCGAGGCTGCGCAGTTCCAGGAAGCCCTCGAAACCTGAAACGCCGGGCATGGACAGATCGAGCAGGACGATGTCGTAGCGGTCGCCGCCCGACATCGATTGTTTGGCCGCCTCGATGGAGGACGCTTCCTTAATGACCGCGTTCGGCCGGCCCGATTTGATTGCCAGTGTCAGTGCATCACGAAACAGCGGATGGTCGTCCACCACCAGGAAGGTCTCTTGCATCGACTCCAGCCCATATGCGGCCCGTCGGCCGCAGCTTCTCTGCCACTCGTGGTCTACGTGAGCGGCGGGCCTGTGTCAAAAAAGTAGCACGCTAAGGTAATCTTGCGGGCCTGCAGCCATGCCGCTCGGCCGTGCTGAAGTTGCCGATGCTGGTTTGCCCTTGAAAACCAATGCGCCGCGCGCCGATTTCAGCCGCTTCATCAAAAGGTTGTTGCGGCCAGCCGAAAGGTCCGCGGGCTTGGAAAGCCTTGGGTCCCTCTCTATAGTGATTGACTGGCGGGCGAGGGGGTCCGTCTCGTTGCTGTCGGCGTCGCGTCGTCTTGTTGTGAGCAGCGTCTCCACAGCGTGATTCTTCGTGTTGCCGCGCACCTGCGTCCGCGGCAGCCGGACGGTCGGAGTTGGGGAGCTCAGGTTAGATGAGATGCAATCCTTGGCGGTGGCTCTGGGGCCTCTTGCTGATCGCCCCGGCAAGCTGGATCGTTCTCAACCTGCATCAGACCGAGATCGAAAACGAACTGCGCGTGCGCACGACCGAGGCGCTCGAACGGGCTGGTTTGAGCTGGGCCGCCACATCGTTCTCTGGCCGCGACGCCGTTTTGACCGGACTTGCAGCGGAAGAGGGTGAGCCTTCGAAGGCGGCAGACCTCGTGCGCAATGTCTGGGGCGTCCGGAAAGTCGACGCACGGACGGATCTGGTGCAGGCGGTGCCGGCCTTCACCTGGACGGCTGAGCGCGAAGAAAACGGCACAGTCAGGTTGTCGGGCTTTGTTCCGACCGAGGCGTCTCGCAAGACCATTCTGCAAGCGGCGCGCCGGGCTCTACCTTCCGCCCGTATCGACGACCAGATGAAACTGGCGCGCGGCGGACCCGATCGCGACCTGTTCGCTGCCGCTGCCGGTTTCGGACTGAAGCAGTTGGCTGCGCTCGAGAACGGCCGAGCTGAGCTTCACGGTATGAAGTTCTCGATTTCCGGCGTGGCCCCCGATCAGACCAGTCTCTCCGCGGTGAGGTCGAGCCTGAAGTCGCTGCCCGCAGGACTGGTTCTGGCGAAAGACGGCCTCAGCGGGCCGAAAATCGATCCCTATGTCTGGGGGGCCATCGCGACCGCCAAGCAGCTCAGCCTGTCGGGCTATGTGCCGTCAGGAGACATGCGCGACGGCCTGTTCCGGAAGGCAAAGACCCTGTTTCCAGACCGTGCCGTCATCGACCGCGTCGAAATCGGCGATGGCGCCCCTGCGGGATTTGAAGGCGCTGTAACGCTCGGTCTGGAGCAACTGAAGCAGCTCAAGGCGGGTGAGTTTTCGCTGTCGGGCAACGCGGCGATGCTGGAGGGCGAGGCGGCCGATCAAGCAATCGCCGACGCGGTGACGAGAACTTTCACCTCTGCCGTTGGCGCTCCCTTGACCGCCCAGGCCAGGATCACGGCACCAGAGCCGCCACCATCACCGCCAGCGGCCGCCCCCGAACCGGCTCCGGTGCCTTCCCCACCGCCGGAGACGGTGCCCGTTCCGGCTGCCGAGCCGGTCGCGGAAGCGCCTCCGGCAGCGCCTGTCGCGCCGCCAATCTATTCGACGACGGCGCGTATCGAAGGCGGGCAGATTGAACTCACGGGCAATGTGCCGAGCGAGGACGAGCGGATCGCCGTCGTTGCAGCAACGCGCGGGCGTTTCCCCGACCTTTCCGTCAAAGACAGCTTCGAAGTGATTTCCGGCGCCGACGACGGATGGAGAGCCTGCCTGATGGCAGGACTCACAGGTCTTGGACGGCTCAAGACCGGCGAGCTGTCCATGAGCGGCTTGTCGGTGACCGTCAAAGGTGTCACCGACGACGATGATATTGCGAAGGTTCTGCCCGAGGATGTGAAGACTGCCGCGAGTTCGAATTGCCAAACCACAGTCGAGGTCACGAGCACCGGCGAGAAGCAGGCCGAGGCTCGCCGACGTGCCGAAGAAGAGGCGCGGCTTCAGGAAGAAGCGCGTCGAAAGGAAGAAGAGCAGCAGCGGCTCGCGGCCGAGATGGAGGCCAAGCGCAAGGCGGACGAGGAGGCTGCTGCGCGCGCGGCGGAGGAAGCTCGCCTTGCTGCTGCGAAGGCCGAGGAGGGTGCCCGGATCGCGGCGAAGCGAGCCGAGGCGGACAAGTGCGAAGCTCGTGTTACGGCGGCCATCGCGAAGGGGGTCATCAACTTCAAGAGAGCAGACTGGGCGCTCGACATGTCCAGCAAACCGACGTTGGATGAGATTGCTGCGATCGTGAACGAGTGCCCGGCCTTCACCATCACGATCGAGGGGCACACGGATTCGGAAGGCATCCCGGAGCGCAACAATCCCCTTTCGGAACGCCGCGCCAAGGCCGTCAGTGATTATCTGATCAGTGCGGGCGTCGATCCTGCCCGCATTTCATCTATCGGATATGGCGCGGATAGGCCCATCGCCGACAACGCGACGCCTGAGGGCCGGGCCAAGAATCGCCGCATCGAACTGAAGATCAACGTCCAGTAGCGGGTGGCCTCGAGCCGCCTCCGACAGGGAAAACGAAGATGGATTACCTGCTGATCAAACTGATCTGGTACGTCGCCGGCGCATTCGCGTTCGGCATCTTTGCAGGCTGGGTATCGTGCGGGGAACCCGAAGAGTGATGCGGCCGCTGCCGTCAATCCGAAGGTTCTGAGGAGTTTTAACGATGATCATGCTGGCCGTGCAGATCTTTCTTCTGCTGCTCGCAGCCTACATCGCAGGCTGCATGCTGGGCTGCACGCTGCGCCGCGCGCTGCATACGCCGAAGCAGCTGGCTCCTGCGGCGGTTGTGCCGGTGGAGCGGGTCGCGGCTGCTGTGCCCTATCGCGCACCCGCGCCCGAGCCGTCCCGCTTCGAGAGCGCGTTGTCGGGCAGGTTTCCCGTCGCGCAACCGTCTGACAGTTCCGATGAGCCGGTGATCGAAGTGCGCCGGGTGCCTCAACAGCAACCTCAGACAGATGAGGTTGCGGTCAGTCCACCCGCGCCTGAACTCACGCCCGAGCCTGCGCATGTCGAGACGTTCGAGGAGATCGAGGTTCCCCCGCCGGTTCAGCCTGAGCCGCAGGCCGCTGAATTGGAGCCGGTTGCCGCGCCGCCAATGGAGGCAACCGATAGCGGTTCGCCGGATGCCGCTGAAGACCTTCCGCCACCTCCCCCTCCGCCGCCGGATTACTCGAGTAGCGGGTTCGGCAGCTATGCTGCAGTGGCTGCAGCGGCTGCCTCCGCCCATGCGGCGCAAGAGGTGGAACAACCGGCCGATGATGCTGTGCCTCAGTCGGATGCCGATTTCGACGACGCGGAATTGGAGGACGAAGGGCAGTTTGCCGCCGAAGACGTGGTGTCTTCCGAAGTGACCCAGCCCGAAGCTGCTTTGCCGTCAGAGCCGCTTTCGCCGCCAGTCAGCGACGGTGATGATCTGAAGCGTATTCGTGCAATCGATCAGGATCTAGAACTCAGCCTGAACCAGGCCGGTGTCCGCCGATTTGCCGATATTGCCGATTGGACGGCATCCGACGTTGCCCGCATCGGCCAGACACTGGGTTTGGTCGACCGCATCGAGCAGGAAAACTGGATCGAACAGGCACAGATCCTTGCCAAAGGTGCAGACGACGTCTTCAAGAGGGTTCCGGCGGGGGCCGAGGGCGGGCTGATGATGGGCGTAGCAGCCGCCGCCGCAAATGCCGCGGCAATCGCAGCAGCGAGCCAGAGCGCAACTCCCGATCGCTTTACTCGGATCATCGGCATAGATCATGAGACGGAGCAGGCGCTCTATAACATGGGCTACTCCCGGTATGCGGAGATCGCCCAATGGACAGCCGACGACATCACCGTCGTCGAAGAACTCCTTGGCCGGCCCGGCCGCGTCGCGCTCGATAACTGGGTGGAGCAGGCCCGCGTTCTGGCCCGATATGCGGGCGAGCCTGCAACTCCGCGACCGGTCCGTCTCGCCGATGCGATTCGCGAGAACAAGGCCAAGGCCGGCCAGACGGAGCCGGTGCGTTCCGACGTGGCGGGGCTGCGTTCCGTCCGCTCTCAGGCCCTGCGCGGGGAACTGCCCGCTTCCGGCGACCGCGTCGACGATTTGAAGCGCATCCGCGGTATCGGCGTTCTGATCGAAAAGCGTCTCAACGCTCTCGGGATAACGTCCTACGAGCAGGTCGCGAACTGGACCAAGGCCGACATAGACAGCGTCAGTTCGCAGCTGGACTTCAGGGGACGCATCGAGCGCGAGAACTGGATCGAGCAGGCGCGGATTCTTGCATCCGGCGGGCAAACTGAATTTTCGCGGCGCGTGGATCGCGGTGAAGTGGAAACCAGCAAGGACAACTAGACGTCAGACTGGATCGGTGCGCTCGAGAAACCGGCGGACCGCCTCTATGGACGGCAGGTCGCGAAGCCAGGGCGCGTGACCTTCGCCGGCGATCTCCAGCAACGTGACGTCGGGATGTCGCTGGCGCATGGCTTCGACAGTCGCTCCCGAGAGAAGATCGGATTTCAGCCCCCGTATCACCATGACGGGTAGTCGATTCAGAGCATCGAACTGCGGCCATAGTGCGGGAATTGGTCCGTCCGTGGCCGAGAAGGCCTGTCCCAGCTTGGGGTCGTAGCCGGGAGCCGGCCGGCCGTTCCGATCGTTGAAGAGTTGCCGGGAGATCGTCTCCCACTCGTCATGGGGAACGGCGGGAAAGGACGGCGCGTTCATCTCGCGGACAAATGTTGCGGCCTCCTGCCAGTCGTGCGGCAACGGCGTGCGGCCGACGTATGAGGCAATGCGGGCCAGCCCCTCCCTGTCGATGACCGGGCCGATGTCGTTCAGAATGACGGGTCCGAGGAAGGACGGATGCGCAGCGGCCATGACCATGGCGATCAATCCGCCCCGCGACGTTCCCAGAATCGCAGAGCCCTCGATTCCGCGAGAGATCATGAAATCGACCGCATCCTGCATCTCGCTCGGGACGGTGTAATTGCGCCAGTCAGGGTCGTACTCGGAATAGCCGCGCCCGCGAGAATCCAGCGTGTACACGTTGCGGGCGCGTTCACCTTGCGAGAGTTCGAGCGCGATTGCGTGAAAGTCCCGGCTGTTGCGGGTGAGCCCCGCCAGACAGAGCAGCGGCCGCGTGCGCCGCGTTGCCGATGCGGGCGTCGCGTGGCGGGCCGGATAAAGCCGGGCGTAGAGTTTCAGTCCATTCCGCTGCGTAAAGCGGATTTCCTCGTAGCGCTCCGGCGCCGTCGTCATGCCATGCCCCCCGCTTTTTGTCTGTTCATCCGTCGGTCGCCGCTTCGTCGCGCTCATCCGGATCGCTGCGTGGGGGCGGGACCTTGCCGTTTGCCACTCTGGCCCGCATCAGGTCCTTGTCGAGCTTCACGGCGGATTCATCATTGCCGAGTCGCGACCGGTAGACTTGCACATTTGCCAGGACCTTGGCGACATACTCGCGGGTTTCCTGGATCGGAATGCGTTCAATCCAATCGATCGGATCGATGGATGGATCGCGGGGATCGCCAAATTCGCCAATCCATTGCCGCGCGCGGCCCGGCCCGGCGTTGTAGCCGGCGAGCGTGAGGACGTATGAGCCCGCGAAATCCTCCATGCGATCGCCGATGTAAGCCGATCCCATCATCGTATTGTAGGCGGGGTCGCGGCAGACGTGCTGGGCGGTCACGGTCATGACCTGGAGCAGGCCCTTTGCTCCGGCTCCGGAGACGGTCAGCGTATTGAACTCGGTTTCCTGGCGGGCGATGCCGAGCAGGAACGCGGTCTCGGGTGGCTTCCTGAGCGGCGCATAAGCAGGGAACGTGTGGACGGGGTAGGCGTAATAGAAGAGGTTCTTGCGATCCGCGATGGCGCTTTTCGCCGTCCGAACGGCGGATTGGGTGTCGCCCACGCCCTCGGCAAGGTGAGCGATCAAGGCAAGCTCCGCTTCGCTCTTCAGATAGTAGCGCAACTGGACAAGAAACAGCCGGCTGATCGAGCGGTCGAGTTTTGCCTTGGTGGCGATGACGACGGCCTTTGCCGCATCGAGCTTGTTGAAGCGTTCGATTTCCTGCGCTGTCGGATTTGCGGGCGGTGTGATCGGGAAACTCGTTTGGCCGGGATCGATTTTCTGCTGGGCCAGGAGACCGTGGAACGTGTCGCGGTCCTGCGCCGCTTCGGTGTAAGCCGCGAGAGCCGCCGGTTTGTCTTTCAGGACGTCCGCCGACCGTCCCAGCCAATAGTTCGCCTTCGCCCGGCTGAGCGGCCCGTCGGCCGCCTTCTGCATGGTTTGAAAATGCGATTGCGACTTCTGAGGATCGCCGAGATAGCGCAGTGCAAGCCAGCCGGCCATGAAGGACTGATCCTTCAGCGGATTGACGGAAAGCTCGCCCGCGTCCCGAACGATGGCATAGGCGAGTTTCGGATTGCGCTTGCGCAAGGCGGCATAAGCCAGTGTGCGCCGTTCGATCCACCACTCGTCATTGTTGTTCAGCGCGCCCGGCTCCACCGGCACGGTGAGCATGATCTTGGCGGCTTCATCGATGCGGTCCGCCCTGCGCAGGGCCTGTATCCTGTGGAAGACGAAGCCCCAGTCGGCCGCATCGCTTGGCGGCGCTGCCTCGATGAGTTGGAGCGCCTTTTTTTCCTGCATGAAAACCGCAAGGCGGGCCTCTGCGCGTTTGCGCTCCGCGTCGGGCAGCAGTGCGATGACGCGCTTTGCAATCGCAGCGCGCGATTGGCGGTCGTCCTTGTAGCGCACATCGTCGATGATCAGACGGTCGAGCCGGGCCTTGTGATCGGCGGTTATCAGCAACGAGCCGAAGCGTTCGAGAAAGCCCTTCTCGAATTTTGCTGCGAGCGTCAGGTCTCGCCACGCCTTCCTGGCGTAGCGCTGCGCTTCGTCTTTCTTGCCTTCGAGAAGAGCGGCCGACGCAAGGGCGGCGAACCCTGCCGCGTGATCCGGTCCGCCTTTGGCGAACGCGGCGCGGATTTCCGCTGGGCTCCCTCCACCCGCGAGAAGGGCTTCTTCCATGCGCTGCCCCAACAGGCGCCGATCGGGCCACGCAGGGTTCTGTTCGAGAAAGGCGCGGTATTCCGCCGGCGTGCCCAACCCGCTGCGCAGGCGGTACCAACTGGCGATCTTGGCGGCGACGGGATTTGTGATGCGCGCTCGATGGCCGTCGCCGTCCGCCGATTTTCCGGAGGCATATGCGCCGATCGCATCGCGCAGCGCGGCGGCATCGTCAGCGGATAGCGGCGTTGCGAGAAGCGGTGCGATGGCCTTGTCGTAGCGGCCCTTGTGCGCCATTTCGGCTGGACCTGGCTTGTATGGGCTTGGCAAGACGGGTCGCTCAACGGAAGCCGTGGCCGGCGAGGCCGGATTCGCCGCCGCGAACGAACTTGCTGCCGCAAGCGTTGCGACGCACACCGCTGCGGTCATACGGAATCCTGGCAACGTTCTGATAAAGAAGGGCAATGCAGGACCTTTCTGGTCGCCGGCGGCATCCGGCTGGTCGCCGTTCCTGTCGCCTTGCAGGCGTTCGTCCGACCGCCTAATGTCGCGCACTCGACCGGAGCGGCCCGTAGCCCGCACCCGGTTTTCTCGATGCCGGGCAACGTAACAACCGGGTGGCGCGTCTTCAAGGCAGAGGCGGCCCCCGGCGTTGGTTTCCAGAACATCGGGCATTTTCATACGTCTCCAGGCCTGGAACCTGGACATCATGCACGACAGGATGAAGGCATGTTCAAGGGCTCGCTGACAGCACTCATTACGCCGTTCAGGAATGGTAAGTTGGACGATGAGGCGCTGGCGCGGTTCGTCGAATGGCAGATCGCGGAAGGGACGCATGGGCTCGTTCCGACGGGGACCACGGGGGAGAGCCCGACGCTCGATCACGACGAGCACAAGCGGGTCATCGAACTGACGATCGAGGTCGCCCGCGGCCGCGTGCCTGTCATGGCGGGAACAGGCTCCAACTCGACCGAGGAAGCCATCGAACTCTCGACCCACGCGGAAAAGGCCGGCGCGTCGGGACTTCTGATCGTAACGCCTTACTATAACAAGCCCACTCAGGAAGGGCTCTATCAGCACTTCAAGGCGATCAACGACGCCGTCGGCATTCCTATCTTTATCTACAACATTCCGCCGCGCTCCGTCGTCGACATGTCGGTGGCCACGATGGCGCGACTGTTCGAACTGAAGAACATCGCCGGTGTGAAGGACGCGACGGCCAATCTGGCGCGTGTTTCCCAGCAGCGCGCGGCCATGGGGCCGCAGTTTCTCCAATTCTCCGGCGAGGATGCGACGGCACTTGCGTTCATGGCCCACGGAGGTCACGGCTGCATTTCCGTGGTCTCCAATATCGCGCCGCGTCTTTGCGCGGAATTCCAGAATGCCTGTATCAGAGGGGACTTCAAGGCCGCTCTCGCTCTACAGGATCGTCTGATGCCTCTGCACGATGCGATGTTCTGCGAGACGAACCCCGGTCCTGTGAAATACGCCGCGTCGCGGCTGGGTCTGTGTTCGGCCGAGATGCGGCTGCCCATGGTTCCGCTCACAGATAACGGCCGCAAGTGCGTCGACGAAGCGCTGTCGAAAGCCGGCCTCATCACGGCTCGAGCGGCAGAATAGCCGCGTGCCAGTCATCTGCATCAGGGGAACGTGACGAACATGGCGGCCGCGAAGGATGACGCGCGCAAGCTTGTCGCTGAAAATCGAAAGGCGCGGCACGAGTTCTTTCTGACGGACACCTGGGAGGCCGGCATCATGCTGACCGGGACCGAGGTCAAGTCGCTGCGCAAGGGTCAGGCCAACATCGCGGAAAGCTACGCGTCGTTCGAAGACGACGGGCTGTTTCTGATCAATTCCTACATTCCCGAATACACCCAAGCAGGCCGCTTCTTCCAGCACGAGCCCCGGCGGAAGCGGCGGCTGCTTCTGCACAAGGCGGAGTTGGCGAAGCTTTTTCAGGCGGTCGAGCGCAAAGGCATGACGATCGTTCCGGTCGAGCTTTACTTCAACGCGAAGGGACTGGCGAAACTCAAACTCGCCCTGGCCGAAGGCAAGAAACTCGCGGACAAGCGGCAGGATGCAGCCAAGCGCGATTGGCAGCGGCAGAAGGCGCGGATCATGCGCGAAAAAGGCTGATGCCCGCCGATATCTGGCCCTATCCCGCGCCGCAGGACGACGGCGCCGCCGTCCATCTGAAGTCTGGATTGTGCTTGCCTGACGTGTCGCTGCCGTCGACCGGCGGGGAACCGGTCAATCTGGGGACGTCGCGGGGCAGCATCGTGGTTTTCATCTATCCCTGGACGGGGAGGCCCGGCTTTCCGGATCCGCCGGGCTGGGATGACATCGCCGGGGCGCATGGCTCGACACCTCAAGCCGTCGGGTTCCGAGACTTGGCGCCGGAATTCGCAGCGAGGCATGTCACCATCTTCGGGCTGAGTTCTGTGACGAACGATTGGCAGACGGAGTTCGCGCAGCGCATGGCGCTCAACTATCCGCTCCTCAGCGATGCCCGCTTGCTTTTCTCCGGCGCGCTCAAGCTGCCTCGTTTCACAGCCGGTGATACTGTCTATCTGAAGCGGCTGACGCTGATCTGCCGGGAGGGTGAGATTGTCCGCGCGGTCTATCCCGTGCATCCGCCTGACCGGCACGCCGCCGACATCCTGGCGTCGATCTGACGGTCCGTCGGCTTACATCACGTCGCCGACGATTTCTTCCGGCGAGTGCCCGAGCTTCTCCAGACCTTCCTCGAGGTAGTCGGCCAGAAGTGGCATTCCGAGGAGATATTTGGATGTCGCGTTCGCGCGCTCTGAGCGTGCGGTTTCCATCGCCTCGCTGAACTCTTCAGGCTCGTAGGTTCCGCGTCCGACCCACGCGAGCGCCACTAGGGCCGCCTGCTCGTCGTCGTTCAACGCAGAAATGAATCCAGCGAGTTCCTCACTCGTCGGATCGTCTGCAAAGTCTTCCAGGATGGCCGCAGGATCTTCCTCGGCGTCTCCTTCGTCGGTGTTGTCGTTCCATGCACCGACCTTGGCTCCGTATTCGCGGGCCTTGACGATCACGTGGCCGACCTTCTCCGGCGCAATACCGAAATCAACCACCGGCTCTGATGCTTCGCGCCGCTTCATGCAAAGCTCCCCTGCATGTGTCCTGGGCCTGCGTTCCTGGCAAAGTAACATGCCCAATTCATTCTGCCCACGATCAGGCATAGATCAAACGGGGCGGGGCTCCAGCTCGGCGCGGATCGCCTCGAACACCGCGTGAAAGGCCTGCTCTGTCAGCCTGCCCGTATTGGTGTTGTATCGGGAGCAATGGAAGCTGTCGAAGAGGACGAGCCCGGGTTTGAGGCTGTGGCGGGCGCCGTGCGCAAACTGGACTTGGGACCGCTTGAGCCCGGCGGCGGCGATGACCTGGTCGTGCGCGATACGGCCGAGCGCCAGGATGATTGTGAGATCGGGCAGAGCTGCGAGGCGGGCGGTGAAGAACGGCCGGCAGGATGCGATCTCGGCCGGCGTCGGCTTGTTCTCGGGAGGCACGCAGCGAACGGCGTTGGTGATCATGCAGTCGATAAGTTGCAAGCCGTCGCTCGGGTCGGCGCGGTAGGCTCCGCGAGCGAAACCAAATTTCAAGAGCGTGGCGTAAAGCAGTTCCCCCGCATAATCGCCCGTAAAGGGGCGGCCCGTGCGATTGGCACCTTTCAGGCCCGGAGCCAGACCGACAACGAGGAGGCGCGCCCTTTGCGGACCGAAGGAGGGAACCGGCGCATTGAACCAGGACGGATTTTCGAGCGCTTGCTGGTCGCGGAAAGCTGCCAGCCGCGGACAGAGCCTGCAGCCCATCGGCGGTTCGGCAGGTGGCGACGGACCCGAGGACGGATTTCGAACAGAACTTCGCGGCATCGCCGGGCTTTAGCACGGGCGGCGGATGCCCGGCATGTCAGATTTCTTCCTCGGATGTATCATAAACCTGATACGCCACGCGGCCGGCCGACGCTGCAACATTGGCTCCGTTGCTGCGGGGTGTCGTGAACGAGCGCTGTTCCCGAACCGGGCGATTTGACGGGTCGCGTCCGACCACCGCTTCAAAGTCGGCGAGATCAATGAACTGGTCGGACTGGCGACGAAGTTCATCGGCGACCATGGGCTGCGGCGTTTGAAGCGTCGAGACCACGCTCACGCGCTTGCCACGTTGCTGGAGCGCCAGAACAAGGGGACGGAAATCGCCATCTCCGGAGAAGATAACGATGTGGTCCAGTTGATCGGACAGTCGCATCGCATCGACCGCGAGCTCGATGTCCATGTTTCCCTTGATCTTCCGGCGGCCGCTTGCGTCGGTGAATTCGCGCGTCGGCTTTGTCACCATGGTGTAGCCGTTATAGTCTAACCAGTCGATCAGAGGACGGATTGACGAATACTCCTGATCCTCGGCCAGTGCCGTATAGTAAAGAGCACGCACAAGCTGGCACTTACCTCGGAAATGGCTCAGAAGCCGCTTGTAATCGATGTCGAAACCCAGGGCCTTCGACGTTGCGTAAAGATTAGCTCCGTCGATGAAAAGCGCTACGCGCTCGTTCGGGTAGAAATGCATCTTCAACAACCTCTGGAGTGCCGATTATAAGCTTAGACGTCGACTTTAAGACTTGGCTGTGCGTAAAGCGCGGACTCGATACTAATTCATTACTTCAATGGCCTGATTGAACCGGCTCACTACCTTTACGGCGCAAATCATAGAGTTTCCTGTAGTGAACATCTATGTTTATGATTTGGCATGTAATAAGCGGACTGTGGGTCAAGCGGAACCGGTCAACCTGCGATGGATTGGACAGGAGCCGAGCTTGCGCCCGCGCGGTCCCTGTGCCAGAAGTAAATCCATGAGGCCGGCAGGATCTGCGCGGCCCTTTGTTGTTTTTGTTCTGAAGCTAGCCCTTGAGGGCCACGGCATTGCCCTCGCGATAACGCAATCGTGAGGCCTTTGTTCCCTGAAACCGAAGTTCGAGGACTGAAACAGGATGGCTCGCGTCACCGTAGAAGATTGCGTCGATAAGGTGCCCAACCGGTTCGAACTCGTGCTGCTTGCCGCGCACCGGGCGCGCAATATCGCCAATGGCAGCCCGGTCACGATCGACCAGGAAAACGACAAGAACCCGGTCATCGCCCTGCGCGAGATCGCCGAGCAGGCCATCCCGCCCGACGACATGCGCGAAAGCCTCATTCATTCCATCCAGAAAAATGTCGAAGTGGACGAACCGGAAGCAGGTGCTGCCCCGGTCCTCGCCATCGAGCGCCGGTCCCCCATCCTGGGCCGGGACGATCAGTCGAGCGACACGCAGGTGGACGTGCTGACGGAAGAACAACTGCTTCGCGGGCTGGAAAGCATGACGCCGTCG
>JALOTA010000048.1 GCA_025458125.1 Hyphomicrobium sp. | reverse complement strand
GCCGGGGGTCGCCGCGCGCATTTTCGGCCCGCTCGCCAACGCCTCGATCAACGTCGATATGATCGTCCAGAACGTCGCCGCCGACGGGAACGCGACCGATATGACATTCACAGTTCAGGCCGCCGAGTTGCCGCGTGCCCTAGCCGTCCTGGAAGATGCCAAGGCCGATATCGGCTACTTCGATGTCAGGTCGTCCGACGGGGTGGCGAAAATCTCAGTCATCGGCGTCGGCATGCGCAGCCACGCAGGGGTGGCCGCCCGGATGTTCCAGGCGCTCGCCGACAAAGGAATTAACATCCTTGCCATCTCCACCAGCGAGATCAAGATCAGCGTCCTGATCGACGCGGCGTATGCCGAACTTGCGGTCCGGACCTTGCATACCCTTTATGGTTTGGACGAAGACTGAACGAGCACCCGGCGCGCGGGACATTGTTCCTGCGCGCGGCCCAGGCGGAAAGTGGGCACGGTCATGGTCACCAAGAGAGGCGAGGAGCCCCGCGCGGTCGCGGCGTCAGAGCCGGCGCTGCGCGTCATCATGCGCCGCCTCCGGGACATCATGGCCGAGCCGGGCGACGGCCAGGCGCGCCTCGACAAGATCGTCCGCCAGATCGCCGGTGTGATGGTCGCGGACGTCTGCTCGCTTTACCTGAAGCGCCAGGACGGCACGCTCGAACTCTTCGCCACCGAAGGCTTGTTGCCGACCGCCGTCCACGCCACGCGCCTCAAGCGAGGCGAGGGCCTCGTCGGCCGTTGCGCGGAACTCAACATCGCGATCAACGAGCCGGACGCACCCAAACACCCGGCGTTCTCCTACCGGCCAGAAACCGGCGAGGAACTCTACCACTCCCTGCTCGCCGTGCCGATCCAGCGCTCCGGCCAGACGCTCGGCGTGCTTGTGGTGCAGAACAAGACCACCAAGGAATACTCCGACGAAGACGTGGAGGTTCTGGAATCGACCGCCATGGTCGTCGCCGAACAACTCGTCTCAGGCGCCGTCGCGGGAACGACCGCGGCCCTCGAAATCTCCAGTTCGTTGTCCGCCGTCATCAAAGGGACGTCGATTTCGGAAGGGCTGGCTCTCGGGCACGTCGTCGTGCATGAGAGCCGCATCGTCGTAACCAAGCTCATGGCCGAAGACCCGGTCCACGAGATGCGCCGGCTGGAAAACGGACTGACCGATCTCAGGCTTTCGCTCGACGAAATGCTGGCCCACGAACATCTCTCCGCCGCCGGCGAGCATCGCGACGTGCTCGATGCCTACCGCATGTTCGCTCACGACAAAGGTTGGGAGCGCCGTCTCCGCGAAGCCGTGCAAGGTGGGCTCACAGCTGATGCCGCGGTGGAGCGCGTGTTGAACAATACCCGTGCCCGGCTCATGCATCAGCCCGACGCGTTCTGGCGCGAACGCCAGCGCGATCTCGACGATCTGTCGGACCGCCTGCTGCGCATTCTCGCTGGCCGGCCGGGCGGCCCGATCGAACCGGCTGAAATGCCGCCGGATACCGTTCTCGTTGCGCGCACGATGGGACCGGCAGAACTTCTCGACTACGATCGCACGAAGCTTCGCGGCCTCGTCGTCGAGGACGGCAGTCCGCAAAGTCATGTGGCGATCGTAGCCAAGGCGCTTGGCATTGCTGCCGTTGCGCGCGCGACCGGCATCGTCGAGCGGGCGAGTGCCGGCGATGCCATCATCGTCGATGGCGTCACTGGGCAGGTTCATTTAAGGCCGCAGCCCGAGGTCGTCTCCGCCTACAGCGACAAGGCCCGCTTTCGCGCGCGCCGTCAGAAGCAATACGACGCGCTGCGCGACCGGCCAGCGGTGACGCGCGATGGCGTGCGCATCAATCTTCAGATGAATGCGGGTCTCGTCGTGGATATGCCGCATCTGGAGGAATCCGGCGCGGACGGGATCGGCCTTTTCCGCACCGAACTGCAGTTCATGCTGTCCCGCACGTTCCCGCGCCATGAACGGCAGTTGAAGACCTATAAGACGGTTCTGGACGAGGCCAAGGGCAAGCCCGTGGTCTTCCGAGCACTCGACATCGGCGGCGACAAGGTCCTGCCCTACCTGCGTCAGGAAAAAGAGGAAAATCCCGCGATCGGCTGGCGCGCAATCCGCATGTCGCTCGATCGCCCTGCGCTTTTGCGCACGCAGGTGAGGGCTTTCCTGCACGCGGCTTCAGAGCGCGAACTGCGCCTCATGATCCCGATGGTCTCGGAGGCCGCCGAGATCGATCTCGTTCGCGCCGAGGTCGACAAGGAAATCGGCATCATGCTGCGCAAGGGCGTTCCGCCGCCCAAGTCGCTGAAGCTCGGCGCGATGATCGAGGTGCCAAGCCTGCTCTTCGAATTGGATCATCTGCTGCCTAAAATCGATTTCGTTTCGATTGGTTCGAACGATCTGATGCAGTTTCTCTTTGCGGCCGACCGAACCAACGCACGCGTCGGCAACCGGTATGACAGTCTCACGGTTGCTCCCATGCGGGCGTTCGCCGAACTCGTGAAAGCTTGCGCGCGACATAAAACGCCGCTGACGTTGTGCGGTGAAATGGCCGGTCGTCCGCTCGAGGCGATGGCGTTGATCGGTCTCGGATTCCGCACTCTGTCGATGGCGCCGGCTTCCGTTGGACCGGTAAAGTCGATGATCCTCGCGCTTCACGCAGGTGCCGTGCAGCAGGTCGTCGAACGCTTCCTGCGAGACGGGAAAGGTTCCCTGCGCTCAGAACTTATGCGCTTTGCCGAGCAGAACGGCATCGAGATTTGACTTGGTCTGCGGCGCGCTCGCAACATGCGGACTTGTGCTGTTTTTTGCCTTTGACTCTGCCCGCTGAATGACGATTCTTTTCTTGTCCGGATCATGCGTCCGGACGGCAGCATGCGTGGCGAGAGTGAGTTCATGCGTTCGACGTTCAACCCGGCGTCAAACTCGTATTCAGGTGGCGGACATCCCGATCCGGCGCGAAGAGGAACTCCCGCCGACGCAGAGACCGCGCGGTTTTTCTTGGAGCTCAGGCGTTATCTGCGGCTTTCCACGGCCGAGGTCGCACATCGCATCGGGACGCATCCGGATATCATTGCAGCTCTTGAATCCGGACGGATCGACCGTTTGCCGGTATGGAGCGAAACGGCACGTATCGTGACGTCTTACATCGGGATGGCTCGGCTCGATCCTCGTCCTGCCCTCGAGCGTCTGTCGGTTTTGATGCGGGTCTCCGTCACCGCCGGTCCGCATCTTCATCATACCGCTGCCACCCCTGCCAGGAGCGCGGCGGCGAGCCCGGTGAGCCGCATCGTCAGCCGGCTTTCGGACGCCGCAGCGCGAGCGAAATCAGGTTCGGGATGGTCAGAGTGGCTCACGGAATGGAAACAGCACATTGGGAACCCGGCGAAGGCTCTCGCCGAAGTGCGACTGCCGGCCCGGGCGCCGGTGCGCCGGGTGCTGGCGGCCGCGTTTGCTCTCGTCATCGTGGCGTCCGTGGCGCCGTCAGGCGTGCTTCAGGCGTCCGTCGGGGGAATTGCACAACCGATATCGGGCCTTTGGCGCAAGCTCAGCGGTGAAGGCAGCGCGGTGCGCGTGATCATCCGGGACGGGCTGAAGTGGATCGAGGCCGACGATCCGCGCGAGCGTCGATCAGACAAATTGCCGTCACGTCGGTCTTGAGCCTATAAGACCGCCATTACAGGGGCGGCTTCCGGCAAGGAAGCCGCATTCTGGCGTTGCAGCGCCCCCTTGGCGCCGCGCGAACGAGAAACCCGGCATCGAACCGCATGAATGCTCTGCCCGAAGAAAAGCTGGATAAGCTCTTGGAGCGCTGGGAGACCATCCAGGCCGAGCTTAACCAGGGCGCGAGCCCGGCCCTCTACGCCAAGCTGACCAAGGAGTTCGCGGAGATCGACCCGGTCGTCGGAGCAATTCGCCGCTTGCGCGCGAGCCGCGACGAGGCTGCAGGCCTCGAAGCCATGCTGCACGATCCGGCGGCGGACAAAGAGATGGCAATGCTCGCGCGCGAGGAATTGGAGGCGCTCCAGCCGAAACTCGATGAGCAGTCTCAGGCACTTAAAATTCTACTGCTGCCCAAGGATGCCGCGGACGAGCGCAGCGCCATCGTCGAAGTCCGGGCTGGTACGGGCGGCGATGAGGCCGCCCTCTTCGCCGCCGATCTCTTCCGCATGTACCAGCGATACGCTGATTTGAACGGCTGGACCTGCGAGATCATTTCCATGTCCGAGAACGATCTCGGCGGCTATCGCGAAATCGTGGCGTCGATTACCGGCCGCGGCGTGTTCTCCAAATTGAAGTTCGAAAGCGGCGTGCATCGTGTTCAACGCGTGCCGGCAACCGAGAACCAGGGGCGCATCCACACGTCGGCGGCGACCGTCGCCGTATTGCCGGAAGCCGAAGAGGTCGACATCGATATCCGGCCGGAAGACATTCGCATCGATACGATGCGCGCATCAGGCGCCGGAGGCCAGCACGTCAACCGGACGGACTCAGCTGTCCGCATCACGCACCTCCCCACGGGCATCATCGTCGTTTCAGCTGAGAAATCGCAGCACCAGAACCGCAAGCTGGCGATGCAGGTGTTGCGATCGCGCCTCTATGAGGCAGAGCGCGAGAAGGTGGACAGCGCGCGCAGCGAGGCCCGGAAATCGCAGGTGGGCTCCGGCGACCGCTCGCAGCGCATTCGAACTTATAACTTCCCGCAGGGCCGCGTTACCGACCATCGGATCAATCTGACGGTGCACAATATCGAGCGAGTCATGGACGGAACGGGGCTTGGTGAAATCATTGACGCTCTGGTCACGCAACGCCAGGCAGAATTGCTCGCAGACTTCGAAAACAATGTCTGACGAGGCCCTCAGGTTCGAAGGCCGGACGGTCGTGGCCGCACGGCTCGCGCTGCATGATGCATTGTCCGGCGCAAGGTTGGATGACACGAAGCGCGAGGCGCGGCTCCTGCTCGAATACGCTACGGGCCTGACGCCTGAACAACTGCTCCTCGATGACGCGCGGGTCATTTCCGCGACGCAAGCGCGGCGACTGTCAGAAGCGTTGACGCGGCGGCTGGCACACGAGCCGTTGTCGCGAATAAGAGGCGAACGCGCGTTCTACGGCCGGACCTTCGAAGTGACGCCTGCCGTGCTCGATCCCAGACCGGAAACGGAGCTGCTCGTCGAACAGGTTCTCGAATGGGCCGATCAGACTGGCGGGCGCGACCGTACGCTGCATATTCTGGATGTAGGGACCGGCTCGGGGTGCATTCTCGTGACGCTGCTTGCCGAACTGCCGGCAGCCCGCGGAGTCGGCACCGACGTCTCCGAGGCGGCCCTGGAGGTGGCCCGTGCCAACGCAGGGCTGAATGGCGTCTCGGCCCGCGCCCGCTTCGAGATAGCCCGTTCGCTTCAGTCCTTCGCGGAAACTTTCGACGTTCTGGTCTCGAACCCTCCGTATATCCCGACGGCCGAAGTGCCTCTTCTCGCCCCGGAGGTCCGCGACTATGACCCCCTGGCGGCACTCGACGGGGGACCCGACGGCCTCGCTATCTACAGGGAGATTGCCGCCCGGGCGGGGACCGTGGTGCCGGCCGGCCTCATCGCGGTCGAGGTCGGCGCCCGACAGTCATCGGAGGTGGCGCGGATCTTCGCTGTTTCTGTTGAAAACCGGGCCGGGCCGCCATGGACGCGCACGGATCTGGGGGGGCATGAACGGACTGTGGCGCTGCTGACACATCGCTAACCGTGCGCGCGAAAACTATTGGAATCGCCGGGCAGGCGGAGTAGTGTCTCAACAACATCGAGATACGTCCGGTAGACAGATCGCGGCCAACTTGCCGTCTGGGGGTCCGGAGTATCAGGAGCCATGATGGAGCTGATGGCCGGCGTTGAACCGGCCGCTCCCGGCAAGCGCTGCTAGGGCAGGCGCAGGAGCCATTAAGCCAATTCCGACACGACGACGCAGCTGTCCAGTTGATCAGAGTCGTGCGTTCTCTCTCGAGGCCTCCAGGTGCGGATACCTGAAGAACGGCGGCGGGACGAGAGGTGTTCGGGTGCAGAACCTGCTTTTGGGTTCGGCAGCCACCGGTCCAGGGCTGTGACGTAGCCACGGGCTGACCGTGCGCCGCGTCTGGTGAAACGGACCGGCGAAGTTGAATTTCGTTACCCCTTAAACAGTTACACAGGTTGAGATCGGAGCCCATGAGGCAGGGACAGCAGAACCGCAGAGGCCGCGGCCGCAATAACCAGAACAATCAACAGCGCAAAGGCCAGAACCCGCTGACGCGGAGTTTCGAGAGTAACGGTCCTGATGTGAAGCTGCGCGGCACGCCCGCTCACATTGCCGAAAAATACATGTCGCTCGCACGGGATGCCCAGTCGGCCGGCGACCCGGTTCTGGCGGAGAACTATCTCCAGCATGCTGAGCACTATAACCGTATTATCATGGCCTACCGCGAGCAGGTCGGCCAGGGTGAGGGCGGCTTTAACGGAGGCTACAACCCTCAGCAGCGTTCGGAGCCCGGCTTCGCTGGCGAGGCGGAAGGCGAAGATTCCTTCGACGCGTCCGGCGAGCAGCCCATGATGCCCCGTCAGGGGGGCGACCAGCCCCGCATGCCGGACGTTGCCGGCGAGCGCCGCCACGACGACCGGCACCTCCGGTCACACGGCGAACACCGCCATCAGCAGCAGCCTCCGCGCGACCGGGATCGTGACCGTGATCGTTCATTCCAGAACGACCGCGGCGGCTATGACCGCCAGGACCGCGGCGATCGTCCCGAACGCTCCGAACAGCGGATGGACCGCGAGCGCCCCGAGCGCTTCGAACGGCCTCAACAGACCGGGGGCGACCTGCGCGGCAGCGAGCCTCGCACCGATATGCCGCCGCGCCGCCGGGAACGACCAGTCAGTGACCGCATAGCGCCAGAAACCCATGAGCAGCCGGAGTTTCTCCGCCGTCCGGTGCGCCGGCCCCGCCGCGAGGATAACGACGAGGGGCTTGCAGCCGCACCCGCCGCAGTCGTCGCCGGCTCGGAAGACAACGAGTGAACTCCTCCTGTCTGTTATCGCAAATGACCGCCGCCTTCGGGCGGCGGTTTCGTTTTGAGCCTCTCGTTTGCTCTGAGGCCGGCCTGGAGGCTTAACTGGCGTTTCGCGCCGCTGAAGCTCGCGTTACGATATTCGTCATGGATACACTCGAACTCTTCCAACGCCTCGGCGTTGCGCTCGCCATCGGCTTTATTGTCGGCCTCGAGCGCGGCTGGAAATCGCGCAATGAACCGGAAGGCAACCGGGCAGCAGGATTGCGTACCATCACGCTTGGCGGCGTGCTTGGCGGCGTTTGGGGCGCGCTGGTTGTTGGCCGCGGCAACGAGGGGTTGATCGCTCTTGCCCTCGCGTTCGCCGTCTACAGCGGCACGATCCTTCTTTTCCGATATCGAGAAGCGGTCGCCGAAGGCACATTCGGAGCCACCACGGTCGTCGCTGCGATGCTCGTTTTTGCGCTGGGAGCATTGGCCGTTGCCGGTGACATGACGGTCGCCGGCGCCACGGGCGTGGCCGTTGCCGCGCTCCTTGCGTTCAAGAACGTCCTGCACGCCTGGCTTGGCCGCATATCGTGGCTGGAACTGCGCTCTTTCCTTTTGCTCGCGGCAATGTCGTTCATCCTGCTGCCGATGCTGCCGGACCGGACCATCGATCCTTGGGACACCATCAATCCGTTCGAGATGTGGCTGCTGACCGTCATGATCGCAGCGATATCTTTCGCTGGTTACATCGCCATCAAGGCTGCGGGCGACAAGGCCGGCATCCTGATGACGGGGGTGGCGGGGGGGCTGGCCTCCTCCACCGCCGTCACCGTCACTCTCGGCGAAATGGCCAAGGAGAACCCCGAGAAGGCGGCACCTCTATCCGCTGGCGCACTTTTTTCCTCCGCGACCATGGTGGCCCGTGTTCTCGCCGTCGTTGCGGCAGTGGGAACGAGCGTCCTTCCGAAGATCGCGCTTCCACTCGTGCTGGGAGGCGCCGGCCTGATTGCAGTCGCGCTCTATCTTTTCCGCCGGGACGACGGCAAGGTCGCGAGCGGACGCCTCGACCTCAAGGACCCGTTCGAGCTCTCGACGGTTCTCAAGTTCGGCTTGATCCTGACAGTGATTACGGCCGCTTCAAAGCTGTTGACCCGGGTCGGGAGCGGCCAGGGCGTCTATGTCCTGGCTGCCCTTTCTGGGATCGCCGACGTCGATGCGATGACGCTGTCGATGTCTCGTCTCGCATCCGACCCGGCCAGTGTGACGCTGGCCGCCAATGCGATCCTCATCGTCGTCGCGGTCAACACCGTTGCTAAAGCCGTGATCGGTTGGGCGACGGGAGGCGCGGCATACGGAAAGCCCATGATGGTCGCCGCCGCCGTCGCGCTCGGATTGGGAGCCATAGGTATCTTTGCCGGCCCAACGTTCGGTTGATCAACCGCTGCCCGCCGTTTGTGCAGACGTGTCGCCGGTCATGCGGGCGCGATCACGCGCCGGTAGAGATGCCACGTCGTGTGTCCAAGCACGGGCAGAACCATCAACAGTCCGAGAAAACCCGAAAGAGCCGAAAGCAAGAGAGACAACACGATGATGGCGGCGAAGAACGCCATCGGGCCGGGGTTCATCGCGACCGACTTCACGCTCGTGATCATCGCGGTCACGAAATCCACGTCGCGATCGAGAACGAGAGGAAACGAGATCACGGAGATCGAAAAAAGGATCGTCGAAAGGATCGCTCCGACGATGTTGCCGACGAGCAGAAAAATCAGACCCTGGGACGTCGTCAGCACCACGTGAAGGAATTCGGTGAGCGTCGCCATCATGCCGCTGTAGCCGAGAAACAGGGCCATCAGGAAGCGTACTTGGTACATCCACATGATGAGGATGAAGACCGTGGCAAAGCCCATCCAGCGGATCTCGCTTCGTCCCTTGACGGTGCTCCAGATGTCGGCCGCGTTCAGTGACGCGCCGGTCTCCAGACGGCGGCTGACCTCGTACAATCCGGCTGCGAGAAAGGGGCACACGAGGGCGAAGCCTGCCCCTAAGGGGTAGGCAAGATATGGCATGCCAGCGACGTACAGCAGGGCGAGAATCGCGTTGCCGACGGCTGCGCAGATGGCGCCAAGGATAAGGCCGTGCCGGGGAGCCCGCCGGAAATCCGCGATGCCGAGACGCAGCGCGTCTTTCACGTCCTGGACACTGATCGTCCGAACGACGGGGTCGCTCTTGCCGGAAAGAGTCGCGGATTTCATGTTCGCCCCGGATCGCTGATAGTCCACCGAATTACGTGGCAGAATGCCACAGCGAGATGCAAACCGGAATGGTCAATCACCCGGCGGATCGGTGAGAGTATGGACACGTTCGCGCGGAAACTGGGGGATCGGAAATCATGAGCCGTATCGTAAGGGTGTTTCTGGCAGGTCTGCTCGCCTTGCTTCCACTCATTCTCACGGTAGCCGTGACCGGCTGGGTCGTCGCTATTCTGAACCAGTATGTCGGACCCAACAGCAGTTTCGGCCAGCTCCTCGTGTCGTTGGGTATCGGCGTCGGCGCGCAATCCTTCGCACCCTACATCATCGGCCTGCTTGCACTGCTCGCCGCCATCTACGTCTTGGGTTTGTTGTTCGAGACCCGCATTGGCGACGCCGTCACTCAGTTGATGGATAGCGCGATGTCGCGCATCCCCATCATCGGCAGCGTTTACGATCTGTCGAAGCGTTTCACGTCGATCGTCGATACGGACAAAAGCGGCGGCGATCTGAAGAGCATGACGCCGGTCTGGTGCTTTTTCGGTGGCGAGCCGAGTGCCGCGGTGCTGGCCCTCCTGCCGTCGCCGAAGTCTGTCTCGATCGGCGATCATGAATACGTCGGCATCCTGGTTCCATCGGCCCCGGTACCGGTCGGAGGCGCTCTGATCTACGTACCTCAATCCTGGATCCGTCCGGCAGAGGGCGGCGTCGATGAACTGATGAGCGTCTACGTTTCGATGGGCGTGACAGCGCCGACACCCGTTCCACGACGGTCTGCCTAGGCGAACCGGGGAAGAGCGATGAAAGAGATCCCCTCTCTTGCATTCTGGCTCGGCTGGGCCGGCGTTATCCCCTTCGCCGCTTTGGCTGCCCTCGTTGTCGCCGGGGGGAGCGCCAGCCTCGATGCAGCCTCGGCGCTTCGCGCTCTCGCCGCCTACGGGGTGATCATACTGAGCTTCATGGGCGGCGCACAGTGGGGACTCGAGACGGCGCGTAGAGACGGAGACGGTTCGGGGTTCCTGGCGAGCGTCGTTCCGGCGCTCATTGCTTTTGCAGTCACCTTCATCGATCCGGCGGTAGCGTTGCCGATCCTGGCCGCCAGTTTCATTCTGCTCCTCATCTATGATCTGCGCCGGGTGCGCGCCGGTACTGGTCCCGCTTGGTACGGGCGGTTGCGGATTCAGTTGACCTCGGCCGTCGTGCTGTCTCTCCTCGCTGCGACCGGAGCAGTTTTCCGGACCTAAATCCGTTCCAAGCGCCGTCAAGCCGCTGTATCAGCCTGGCCATGCGACGGCGCCGGTCGTGCCCGCCGCATTCGCGGGAGAAAGTAGGGAACCGTCGCCGCGTAGGTTTCGAAACGCGCGCCGTGGATGCGCCGGTAGCGGGCTTCCTTCAGAACCGGACCTAGAACGCAATACGCGGTGAGAATGACCGCGACGAGAAGTTGATCCGGTGTCCAAACAGGGACGGTCCACGTCGTCAGGGCAAAGCTCACATAGATAGGATTGCGCGTGAGCCGGAAAAGTCCTCCCGTAGGCATCTCAGGATACTGGACACGCTGTCCGCGAAACACCGCCGACCATCCGTTGAAGCCGCTTTGCAACTCGATACCGGCGTTGAGGGTGGAAAGTCCAAGAAGGGCCCAGCTGCTGAGAAAGAGCCCGGTGAAGACGTAGAAAAGGGTGCCCTCTGCCTGCCACCAGACGGTCCCCGATGGTGTCCAAAGAGCGAAAAGGAGCCCGACCTGGATCGCCGCAATGATGACGTAGACTGTAGGAGCCATGTCCGTCGCCACCTTTTCAGGTGCGAACCATCTGAGGGTACGCTGTCCGGGTTTCGACAGAAGAAACGAGTGACCGAGGGGCAGCTGTAGTAGCAATGCAATATTGGCGGCAATCGACCACGGCTCGGGAACCCGGCCTTGCCCGAGGGTCATGCCTGATCCCATCACGATGACCATCGTGAGGGCGGCGGCACCGAATATCAGATGGCAAATGGCACCGTAGGCGAGTGCGATCGCCTTGCGAAGCCCGGGTGTGAGTTCTGCGCTGCTCATCGGAGCTTGAACGCAATCAGCGCTCGCGCGGATCGGCTACATTGCGCCCCATGAAAAAACGCCCCGGGATATGATCCCGGGGCGTCTCTTCGAAACATCGCTTGGGTTGAGCGGCTTACATCATGTCGCCCATGCCGCCCATTCCGCCCATGCCGCCCGGCATACCGCCGGCTGCTTCCTTCTTCGGCCGCTCGGCAATGCCGGCTTCCGTCGTGATCAGAAGGCCGGCGATCGAAGCGGCATCCTGGAGGGCCGTGCGCACGACCTTGGCCGGGTCGATGATGCCCTTCTCCAGCATGTCGCCGTATTCATCGTTCTGGGCGTCGTAGCCGAAGTTAGGACCCTTCGATTCCAGAACCTTGCCGACGACGATCGAACCTTCGACGCCTGCGTTCTCCGAAATCTGGCGGATCGGAGCCTGCAGTGCGCGGCGGATGATCTGGATGCCGGCATCCTGGTCGTCGTTGTCGCCCTTGGCCGTGATGGCCGCCGATGCCTTGAGCAGCATGACGCCGCCGCCGGGAACGACGCCTTCTTCGACGGCTGCGCGGGTCGCATTGAGCGCGTCGTCGACGCGGTCCTTGCGCTCCTTGACTTCGACTTCGGTCGCACCGCCGACCTTGATCACAGCAACGCCGCCCGCCAGCTTGGCGAGACGCTCCTGCAGCTTCTCACGGTCGTAGTCCGAGGTGGTTTCCTCGATCTGAGCCTTGATCTGGCCGACGCGGGCTTCGATGTCTTTCTTCTTGCCGTTGCCGTCGACGATCGTCGTGTCGTCCTTGGTGATCGTGACGCGCTTGGCGCGGCCGAGCATGGCAAGGGTGACGTTCTCGAGCTTGATACCGAGATCTTCCGAGATCGTCTGGCCGCCGGTGAGGATGGCAATATCCTCGAGCATCGCCTTGCGGCGATCGCCGAAGCCCGGAGCCTTGACCGCAGCGACCTTGAGACCGCCGCGCAGCTTGTTGACGACGAGCGTGGCGAGCGCCTCGCCCTCGACCTCTTCCGCGATTATGAGCAGCGGCTTGCCGGTCTGAACGACAGCTTCGAGAACCGGCAGCAGCTGCTGCAGGCCAGAAAGCTTCTTTTCATGGATCAGGATGTAGGGGTCGTCGAGTTCGGCGACCATCTTGTCGGCGTTCGTGATGAAGTACGGCGAGAGGTAGCCGCGGTCGAACTGCATGCCTTCGACGACGTCGAGTTCGCTTTCGAGGCTCTTGGCTTCCTCGACGGTGATGACGCCTTCGTTGCCGACCTTCTGCATGGCTTCGGCGATCATCTCGCCGATGGCCTTCTCGCCGTTCGCCGAGATGGTGCCGACCTGAGCGATTTCCTGGCTGTTCTTGACCTTCTTGGCCTTCTTGCCGATTTCTTCGACGACCTGAATGACGGCTTTGTCGATGCCGCGCTTCAGATCCATCGGGTTCATGCCGGCTGCCACCGACTTCAGGCCCTCGCGAACGATGGCCTGGGCCAGAACGGTCGCCGTCGTGGTGCCGTCGCCGGCCACGTCGTTCGTCTTGGACGCAACCTCGCGAACCATCTGGGCGCCCATATTCTCGAACTTGTCTTCGAGTTCGATTTCTTTGGCGACGGTGACGCCGTCCTTCGTCGTACGCGGGGCGCCGAACGACTTCTCGATGATGACGTTACGGCCTTTCGGACCGAGGGTGACCTTGACGGCGTTAGCGAGGATGTCGACGCCGCGCAGCATGCGCTCGCGCGCGTCGGCGGCGAATTTTACGTCTTTGGCAGCCATTGCTGGATTCCTTTGGAATTTTTGGGGGAGGTATTGATCGGGTCGTCAGAACGGCGCGACTTACTTGTCGAGCACGCCCATGATGTCGCTTTCCTTCATGATCAGAAGGTCCTGACCATCGATCTTGACTTCAGTGCCGGACCACTTGCCGAACAGCACCTTGTCGCCCTTCTTGACGTCCAGCGGCACGATCTTGCCGGTCTCGTCGCGGGCACCCGGCCCAACGGCAACGATCTCGCCCTGCTGGGGCTTCTCGCCTGCGGTGTCGGGGATGATGATGCCGCCGGCCGATTTCGTTTCGGCGTCGGCGCGCTTGACGACCACGCGGTCGTGGAGGGGTCGGAACTTCATAGTTGTGATCGCTCCAGGTTGGAGAATGGATTGCCGGTGCCGCAGCCGGAAACCGGCATTGTTAGCAACCGGCAATGGGGAGTGCTAACGGGCCTGGAGATAGGTCGTAGCCCCTCTCTCTGTCAAGATGCCGGGATCAAAACGCCAGTATGATTGGCTAATTCATCGAGTTTCCGACTGGAAGCCCGGCCTTGATCATCCGCATACGTCCGACTTGAGACACTACCGAAGGTTGTGATAACCAATATCCAACAACTAGTGGAGACAGCGGGATATGGCGATGAAAGCCGAAGCAGAGGTGAACGACCGCAGGGAGCCTTCGCGCTTCGACGAAGCGAATTCTCTGACAAGGATGGCCTATGTCGCGGATCTCATCCTTGAATTGCGAGACATGGTCACTGCAGAGGGTCATGCAACTCTGGCCGGGCTGCTGACCCTCGCCCATGCGGAGGCTCTGTCAAAGTGCCGTTGAGGTCCGCTCAGGCTCGACAGACCAGAACCGGCACGTGGGCGTAGGTGACCGTCTTGGCTGCAACGCTGCCAAGCATCAGACCCGCCAGGCCATGTCGGCCATGCGATCCCATGACGATCAGATCGCAACCGTTGGCCTGCGCAGCGTCGACGATGGCCTTGTGGGCCTGGGGATCGGTGTTGTGGATCGTTTTCACAGCAATGCCCGCCGCACTGAAAGGCGCGGAGGCTTTCGCAAGCAGCTTCTGTGCCGCGGCATCCATCGTCTGCTCGTAATCCGCCGGCGGGTACATCACCACGGCATCTCCGACGACGAGGCTCGACCACGGCGGCGTTGCATGGATGAGCACGACGTTCGCGCCGAACGCCTTCGCCAGCGCCAGCGCATGGCTCTGTGCTATTTCGGAGAGGTCCGATCCGTCGATCGCAACGAGTATATTTTTATACATTGGGCTGCCTTTTTCTGAATGAACTGTGGGCGGAACCCGTCAATCCAGTTCCAGGACAGTAATGACGCGGTAGGTTTTCAGTTGGCCGTCGGGCTCTCTGATCGAGACGTACTCACCCGGCACAAAGCGGTGGGAATTGATCTTGAAACCGGTGTCGTCATGCGTGGGGTCGCCGTGGATGTCATAGTGAAAAGCCCACGCGCCGCCACGCTTGCGCACCACATGACCCACCTCGTCCGGCTCTCCTTCATTGAACCGCCTGACGCGGCAGCGCTCTTTCAGTTTGTGAAACGCGTCTTCCAGAATGCGGCCGTCGTCGCTGACCGGCGCGATGAACTCGTACCCGATGTTGCGGCTGCCGTCCGGGTGCCCGGGCTCGCGCGCCAGTTCCAGTCGAACCCGACGCAGAAGGGCGGCGGGCGTCTGGGTCGTTGCGTCGGTCATGATAGCTCCTCGCGGCTTTGCATTCTCGTCCGTGTCTCAAGTCATTATCTTGTGAAGGGCAGGGCAAACCTTGATTTCCGTCAAGGTTACAATCAGGGTCCTCGCGGCAAGATTGCCCCGGAATTCATGCGGCGAGGGAGAAAATAATGAAGTGGACCGTTGCAGCCCTCTTGTCCATTGCGGCAGGTGCGGGCGTCTCTTTCTCGGCCGCTGGCGAAGAGGCCCCCGACATCCAGCCGCCAGCCGACGCGCGCTGGCGGCTCGTGCTCAAGGATCAGGTCAAAGTCGAAAAGAACTGTGATCTCGCCGAGGTCCTCACCTACTCCGAGTTGAAGATCGGTGACGAAGTGGCGATCTCTGGAAAGCTTTCCTGCGTCGATGGCCGGCAGTACGACTACAGCCGGCCGCGTCCCCATCAGAAGTTCGAGTTCAGGCTTTGCGAACCGAGCGTCTGCTGAGACCGGCGATCACCGCAGTGCATCCGGCCTGAGCGAAACCAGCCCTTGCCCATGCCGTTCGATGCGGCCGGCGAGATCAAGCTCCATCAGGATCACGCGAAGCTCGCGAGCGCCGAGGTCCACGCATCGCGCCAGGTCGTCGATGGCGATGGGACTTGGCGTCATCGCGGATAGAACCCTGTCCCGGTCGCTGTTGCCGATGAGCGGCGGCGGCCGTAGTGCCGGCGGGGCCTCAGCTTCGAATTCGGCGCCATGTTCCATCGCGAAATTCGCGCCGTCCAGCACCGGTGCCAGGTATTCGATCACGTCGTCCGCGCTGGTGACAATCTGCGCGCCCGTCTTCAAGAGATGATTTGTTCCTTCAGCGCGCGGGTCGAGGGGATGACCGGGCACGGCGAACACCTCGCGCCCTTGCTCCGCCGCCATTCGTGCGGTCGTGAGCGTCCCGGACCGGCGCGCAGCCTCGATCACCACGACTCCATACGACATCCCGGCGACAAGGCGGTTACGCCGCGGAAAGTCCTTCGCGCGAGGTTCGAACCCCGGCGGCATTTCTGTCGCCAGGCATCCTGACTGCGCAATCGCATCTTGAAGACGGGCGTTCTCGGGCGGATAGACGAAGTCCATGCCGCCGGCCAGGACGGCAACGGTTCCCGTCGCAAGACTGGCCTCATGAACCGCCGCGTCGATGCCGCGTGCGAGGCCCGACACCGTGCCGAAACCCTGACGACCAAGATCGGTCGCGAAGCGGCGTGCCAGCGTCAAACCTGCGGCAGATGCTTGCCGGGAACCGACGATAGCGACCAGTGGCCGCTGCAGAAGCTCGACGTCGCCTTTCACGTAGATCGCGGGCGGTGGCGCATCGATGTGCCCGAGCAGCGCGGGATATCCGGGCTCGATCGTGAACAGGATTGTCGCGCCGATCTTGTCAGCGGATGCAAGTTCCCGCTCGGCGCGGTCCACGGGGCAGATGCGGATTGCGCGGCCGCCGCGCCGGGCCAGTTCTGGCAGGGCGTCCAGCGCCTGCACCGCTCCGCCGTAATGATTGATCAGCTCCCTGAAAGCCACCGGACCGACATTGTCGGATCGGATCAATCTCAGGCAGGCCAGACGCTGCTTGGGATCGAGCTTCGCGATCGGCAGTGGAGCTGGGCTGAAGAAGTCACGATCGTCACGCTTTGGCACCGATGCGCGGCTCCTCGCCCGCGAGCAACCGCTTGATGTTGGCCGAGTGCTTCCAGAGCAGAACCGTCGACATGAGGGCCCCGAGAAGCGCTTCCGGCATGCGCCCGGTCACGAAAAGATAGGCAGGGGCGACAATGCTGGCGACCAGCGCGGAAAGCGACGAATACCGGGTCACGGCTGCAAGGATCAGCCAGACGCCGCAGAACACAAGCGCGGCTTGCCACGCCGTTGCGATGAGTACTCCGATGTAGGTCGCCACGCCCTTGCCGCCCTTGAACCCCAGCCAAACGGGAAAGATGTGGCCGAGAAAAGCACCGAGACCCGCCAGAAGCCCTGCAAGGATCGCGATGCCGTGCCCCGCGCCGAACGCATGGCCGATGTAGACCGCAACCGTGCCCTTCAACGCATCGAGCAGCAGCGTCGCTGCGGCCAGCTTCTTATTGCCCGTCCTGAGAACGTTGGTTGCGCCGATATTACCAGAGCCGATGCTCCGCACGTCGCCAAGCCCTGCCGCGCGCGTGAGCAGAAGTCCGAAAGGGATGGAGCCGAGGATGTACCCCAACACAATCGCCACCAAGGCCGGAAGCGAGAACAGTGGATCCATAGCCGCAAGCTCCGGTTAAAGATGTCAGGGCGGGGGCAGCCGAGCCAGGATCATATCGACCCGCCCGCCCAGGGTCTCGCCCAGAGAGTCGACCTTGATCTCGAGACTGTCCAGTCGCTCGTCGCGCTTGTCCAGGTCACCTTCGAACTTGTCTATCTGCCGTTCCAGCTTGTCCATCCGCTCTTCGAGCTTATTCAGCTTGGTTTCGAGCAGGGCCAGCCGCCCTTCGCGCCGCGCCATGTTGCTGTACAGGCCATCGGTCCAGTTCTCCAGCACATCGATCCTGCGCTCGTAGGTCGAGAACCGCTCCGTATATAAAATCTGCGTCTCGCGAATGTTGGCAAACTTGACGTCGACGCCCTCTAAACGCGCATTCAAGTCATGGGGCAGGCGCGCGATGATGTATTCCATGTCGGTCATGCGCTTTTCGAGCGACTGGTTCATTCGTTTCCCCACTCTGGCCGTGCGCTCTCCGTCGGGCAATACCCGTGAGCGCACGGCGGCCGTCTTATGTGGTGAACGGACGATGCAGCCGAACCCGTCGCGGATTATCGGCCAGCCGCGAATTCAAAGACCGTTTCCCCGCCGACGATCGTCCGCAAGACCCGGCCTTGCATCTTCGCTTCGTCGAAAGGTGAGTTCTTAGAACGCGACCGCAGCAGATCCTTGTTGACGACCCACGGCTCGTCGAGATCGACTAGGATGAGATCCGCAGGCGCCCCCTTCTGCAACTTCCCACCGGGTAGTCCAAAGATTTTCGCCGGATTGACGGTCAATGGCCGCAGCAGTGTCGGAAGCGAAACTTCGCCCGAGTGATACAGGCGCAGCGCGGCAGCTAGCAGCGTCTCCAGTCCCACAGCCCCGTCGGCCGCCTCCGCGAACGGGCGCCGCTTCACATCCGCGTCCTGCGGATCGTGACTGGAAACAATCGTATCGATCTCGCCGTTCGCCACGGCAGCGACCATGGCCGCCCGGTCGTCTTCCCGCCGCAGCGGGGGACGGATTTTCAGGAAGGTACGGTAAGACCCGATGTCGTTCTCGTTCAATGTGAGATGATTTATTGAGACGCCGCAAGTGACATGCAGGCCGCGCGCCTTCGCGTTGCGAATGATGGCAAGGCTTTCAGGACAGGTGATCGTGGCTGCGTGATACCGGCCGCCTGTCATCTCCACGAGGCGCACGTCGCGTTCCAGGGTGATGATCTCGGCCATCTTGGAGATGCCGGGAAGACCGAGGCGCGTTGCAACCTCACCCGAGTTCATGCCGCCATTGCCCGACAGATACGGGTCTTCCGTGTGGTGCACGATCACGGCGCCGAAATCACGCCCGTAGAGAAGTGCATTCTTCATGACGCGCGTATTGGCGACGCTCGCCTTGCCGTTCGAAAACGCGACCGCACCTGCGCGCTTGAGAAGGCCGATCTCGGTCATCTCTTCGCCCTTCAAGCCCTTTGTCACCGCGGCCATGGTATGGATATGGACGATGGCGTTGTCGCGTGCCCGGCGCTGGATGAAGTCGACCAGAGAAACCTGATCGATCACCGGATCAGTTTCCGGCATTACGATCATGGTGGTGACGCCGCCGGCCGCAGCCGAATGGCTGGCGGTTTTCAGGGTCTCACGGTGTTCGAAACCCGGCTCTCCCGTGAACACTTGAGCATCGATCAGACCGGGACAGAGAAGCCGCCCCTTGCAGTCGATGACGGTGGCGCCCTCAGGCGCATTCCGTCTCAGCGATGCGCCGAGATCTGCAATGATGCCGTCCTTGACGTACAATCCGCCGGGTTCATCGCGATTCGTATCGGGATCGACGAGGCGCGCGTTGATGAACGCCGTTGGGATTGAGGTTTTGCGAGATTGAGCGGGGGGAGACGTTGGGGTCATGGATCTCACGCGCTCTGGGCTCTCGATGTTTCGGTCGTGGGAAGGTTCATGGCCAGCGCCTCGAGCACGGCCATGCGAACCGCCACACCCATTTCAACTTGCTCGCGGATCACGCTGCGCGGATCGTCGGCGATCGTAGAAGCAATCTCCACGCCGCGGTTCATCGGCCCCGGATGCATCACGAGCGCATCCGGCTTGGCGCGGGCAAGCTTTTCGTGATCGAGACCAAAGAAGTGGAAATACTCGCGCACCGTCGGCACATAGGAGCTTTCCATGCGCTCCCGCTGCAGGCGCAGCATCATGACGACGTCGGCGCCCTCGATTCCCTTCCACATATCGGTAAACACTTCGACGCCGAGCCGTTCCGGCTTGGCCGGGAGCAATGTCGACGGCGCAATCAGACGGACGCGGGCGCCCATTGTGTTCAGAACATCGATATTCGAGCGCGCAACCCGTGAATGCAGGATATCGCCGCAGATCGCGACTGTGAGCCCGGCGATGCGTCCTTTCGCCCGGCGGATGGTCAGAGCGTCGAGGAGCGCCTGCGTGGGGTGCTGGTGCGCGCCGTCGCCAGCGTTGATGACCGAGCAGTCGACTTTCTGGGACAGAAGCTCGACCGCGCCCGCCGCATGGTGGCGCACAACGATGATGTCGGGCCGCATGGCGTTGAGCGTGATGGCGGTGTCGATCAGCGTCTCGCCCTTCGTAACCGAAGACGTGGCGACGTTCATGTTCATGACGTCGGCGCCGAGCCGCTTGGCGGCAAGTTCGAAGGAAGCCTGTGTTCGCGTCGAACTCTCGAAGAAGAGATTGATATGCGTCCGGCCGCGCAGAACCTGCCGCTTCTTCTCGGCCTGAGGCGGCGAGTCGGCGTTTTTGTCTGCAAGATCGAGGAGAAATTCGATTTCGGGCACCGTCAGCTTCTCGGTCGAGAGAAGGTGGCGGTGGGAGAAGCCTTTTGTCTGCTTCTGAGAAGATGTAGCCATTAAAGCGGTGTGTATACGCGCTCGATCCTCCCTGGGCAAGACCTCTCCGGCCCTGGTCCAAACCGGGCGACGGCAAGGTTGCAATGTGCTTAAAAGTTCCTCTCCAGGAGGCTGTTGAGGCATGAGTGACCGCTTCGCGACCCACGTTGTGACGAACCAGGTACCGCCTCTCACGGACATAAACCTGTTCGCATCGGACGCTGCCTTGATGGAGGCGGTCAACCGGGAAGGAGCGGCCCAATCGTCTCGCATGATGAATGCGTTCGGGCTGACCACGGGCTCTCAGGAGGCCCGTGAACTGGCCTCTCTCGCCAATCGCCATTTGCCGGAATTGTCGGCATACGACCGCTGCGGCCGCCGGCTCGATGTCGTGACCTACCATCCCTCCTACCACGAACTGATGCGCATTTCCTGCGCGGAAGGACTGGCCAATTCAGTCTGGGCGCATTTTGGACCCGCCGGCGGTGCGCCTGAGAAAGCCGCGCATGTCATTCGCGCCGCCAACCTTTATCTCGCCGCCCAGATGGAGCCGGGCCACTGCTGTCCGTTGACGATGACGAACGCGGCAGTCCCCGTGCTGCTGAGCAACCCGGCCCTGGCTCGCGACTGGCTGCCGCTGGTTCTGTCCCGCACGTATGATTCCCGCTTCGAACCCGCGGCACTGAAAGCCGGTCTGACGATCGGGATGGGGATGACCGAGAAGCAGGGCGGAACGGATGTTCGTGCCAACACGACCCGGGCGGCACGCAGCGAAGACGGTCCATTCACGATCACCGGTCACAAGTGGTTCATGTCGGCGCCGATGTCGGACGCCTTCCTCGTGCTCGCGCAGTCCGAAGGTGGACTGTCGCTCTTTTTCATGCCGCGCTTTCTTCCGGACGGAGCCGTCAACGCCATCCATTATCAGCGGCTGAAAGATAAGCTTGGAAATCGCTCGAACGCATCGTCTGAAGTCGAGTTTCAAGACGCGATGGGCTGGCTGATCGGCGAGGAAGGCCGCGGCGTCTCCAGTGTCGTCGAGATGCTCACCTATTGCAGGCTCGATTGCGCCATCTCATCGGCAGGGCTTATGCGATCTGCCCTGGCATTGGCCGTGCATCACGCGGAGCATCGCATGAGCGCTGGGCGTGCCCTCATCGGCGAAACGTTGATGCAGCAGGTGCTCGCAGATCTCACACTCGATGTCGAAGCCGCCGTGGCACTGTCGTTCCGCTTGGCGCGCTCTTTTGACCGCGCGCGGGATCCGCGCGCGGCGGCTTGGCGGCGTTTGATGACGCCGGTCACGAAATACTGGGTGACCAAGATCGCGGCCCCCCTGATTTCTGAAGCCATGGAATGCCTGGGCGGCAACGGATACGTGGAAGAATGGCCGCTTGCGCTTCTCTATCGCGAGGCGCCCGTGAACGCGATTTGGGAGGGCTCGGGTAACGTGATGGCTCTCGACGTCCTGCGTGTGCTGCAGAAGGAACCCGGAGTTGTCGAACTGGTCACGGACGAACTGCGGGCCGCGACAGCCGGAGATGCGGCCCTATCGGCCGCTTTCGACCGGCTGCTCGCGGTGCTTTATGAACCCCGGCTGCTCGATGCCCGGGCGCGTCAATTGGTCGAGGATCTGGCGAAAATCGCAGCCGCGTCCATCCTTCGATCGCAGGGCAACGCGGCTGTCGCCGACGCGTTCATTGCGACCCGGATCACGGGCAGGCCACGCTCGACCTATGGACAGGGCCTGGAGAGCTTCGACTTGAAGGTACTTCTGGAGCGCGCCACGCCCAATCGTTCCGGCTGATCAGGGTCGACGCGCCCGCCGGGCGGGCTTTTCATGGTGTTAGCTGCCGTAGCTCAGTGGTAGAGCACTCCCTTGGTAAGGGAGAGGTCGAGAGTTCAATCCCCTCCGGCAGCACCAGATTTTATCTAAAAAAACCAATGCCTTGCGCGCTTTTTTTGCGGCTTGCGCTGGTTCGCGCCGAAAGTGCTCGGGGTAGCGCACTGGGTAGCGGAAAACGAGTGAGCGGTGTTCGCAGCGCCTCCAGGGTCGAGGAGGCGAGGCACCGAGGCTGCGTCTAGCTTGCTGAACCTTCGCTGATCGACGGCTGGAACTATCCACGAGCAGCTGATGGGCATCTCGGGC
>JALOTA010000047.1 GCA_025458125.1 Hyphomicrobium sp. | reverse complement strand
GGTGTCATGAAGCCTGGCACCGATCTCGTGACGAGCCGGATGCTGGGCATTTTCCGCGACAACCCCATTACGCGCCAGGAATTCCTGTCCGTCGTGGACTGATCGCGGGTTGGCGTCACGTGTATTTCAAGGGCGCTGCGCCACCGCAGCGCCCGTTTTCATTTGATCAGGAGTTCCGGCCTGTACTCGAAATGCATGGTGTCGAAGTGATACCAGCGCCCGCCCCAGATGAAGCCGTGCTTTTCGAATATTCGCACGATCTCGAAGGGGATGGAGTTGCGCCATGCATAGCGTCCCTGTGCGTCGGGCTTCGACCAGCGCCAGTAATGGGACGGCTTGACCGCCAGATCGATGGCGATGCCATAACCGTGCGTTGAGCGCTGCTGCGAACCCGCGATGGCGCGGCAGGCGAAGGTGCCGCCCACCGGATGAAGGAAGACGTCGTAAAATTTCGGCAGACGCTCCAGTTCGGTTGAGATCGCCGCCAGTCTCTCCGCTACACCGTTGACGCGTGTGACCTTCAGGGTCTGCCGCGTGCGCGACGGCATCCAAGGAACTTCGACAAGGTTCTTTTCAACCCCGCCGGTCCGGCAATCCCCGTACATGCGTTCGAAAAATGACTCGGGCCTGGCACGTCCGGGATCTGCGTTGAAGCCCGGTGGCGAAGGATCTCCATCGGGATACGTGATTGCAAAAATGTCCTGAAGGTCCGGCTTTTCGATCAGATCTTCGAACGACTTCGTGCCCCGGCCATCGTCGATTGTCATCCGTCCGCCGCCGCGCCAGACGATCTGCCCGTCTTCGACTCCCGCAATCATCTCCGGATAGGCCTCCAGCAGTCGCCGCCCGGCGTCGTCCGGCGTGACGCCGTCCGCCAAGGCTGCAACGGCGCACCCCATGCCGAGCTGCCATGTGAGAACTATGCTTCTGATAACACTATGCAAACCTTTGTCTCTCCTGGGTCGCCGCCATGGCCGCCTTTTGCTTTACCGCAAGAAAACACCTGCTACAGTGTCTCTCAAGCAGCAGCCAGTTGAAGCCTGACGAGAAGTCCGCGCGCCGCCCCCGGCACCGAGCGGTCTGGACCAGGTTCTGGGGAAAGAAAAGTGAGCGGTTACGCCGACGAGCCGGTTAAGGCGCAAAATGCGCCGGGAAGTCCGCCCCCTCAGCAAATCGCCGCCCGCGATTCACGCGGGCATGTTTACGGCGCTCTCGATCTGGGTACCAACAACTGCCGGCTTCTGCTGGCCCGGCCGTCCCGCCGGGGGTTTCGGGTCGTCGATGCTTTTTCCCGCATCATCAGGCTGGGCGAAGGCGTATCACAGTCGGGTCGCCTCTCCGATGCTGCCATGACCCGGACAGTCGAGGCGCTGCGCATCTGCGCCAACAAGCTGGAGCGCGCCGGAACGCACCGCGCCCGGCTGGTGGCCACGGAGGCCTGCCGGTCGGCGGCCAACTCCAAGGAATTTCTTGCGCGTGTGAAGAATGAGGTCGGGCTCGAAATCGAGGTTCTGACACCGGAAGAAGAGGCCATTCTGGCCGTTGCAGGATGCGCAACTTTGATCGACACGAGCGTGGACTATGCCCTCGTGTTCGACATCGGCGGCGGCTCCTCCGAACTCATTTGGATCGACCTTCGCCGAATTTCCGGCGGTGGTGCCCACGCCGCTTCGCGCATCGTTGACGGTGTGCGCAGAGCCAATGGCCAGTCGGTTTGGACATCGCTCCCGGTAGGCGTGGTCACGCTCGCGGAACGTTTCGGGGGTTGTCTCGTCACACCGGACATATTCGAAGCGATGGTCACCTACGTTGCTGGCCTGATCGCACCCTTTGAAGAGCGTCACCAGTTCCGCCGCAGGATCTCCGGCAGCGCCGTGCATTTTCTCGGCACCTCCGGCACCGTCACGACGGTGGCGGGCATTCAACTGGGTTTGCCGCGCTACGAGCGAAGCAAGGTCGATGGCTGCTGGATGAATGTCTCCGATGTCAACCGCGTGACCTACGATCTGCTGGGCCGAACTTACGAGCAGCGGGTGGCGGAGCCCTGCATTGGCCAGGACCGCGCCGACCTTGTGCTCGCCGGCTGTGCCATCCTGGAAGCCATCATTCGGGCCTGGCCCTGCGAGCGTCTTCGGGTTGCCGACCGGGGCCTGCGAGAAGGCATCCTGTCGTCGCTGATGATGGACGACAATACGTTTCGCAGCGGTCGCCGCCGGCGCAGAGGGTAACGGTCATGGCGGGAAAAGGAAAAGACAAGGCGCCGTCCAAGGGACCGGGAGGCGGACAGCGCATGTTGCGCGTCCGTGTGAAAACGGCAGCCAAGCGGTCCACCTCCTCCGCGCGTTGGCTCGAGCGGCAGCTGAACGACCCCTATGTCGCCGCTTCGAAGCGAGAAGGTTTGCGCTCCCGCGCTGCCTACAAGTTGACGGAGATCGATGATAAGTACCGCATTCTCAAGCCCGGCCAGCGCGTCGTCGACCTGGGTGCCGCGCCCGGCGGCTGGTCGCAGGTCGCCGCTGATCGCGTGAAGTCTGTCGATGGACGCGGTCAGATCGTCGCGATCGATTATCTCGGCATGGAACCGTTACCGGGCGTCGAGATCGTTCAACTCGACTTCACCGAAGCGCAAGCCGAAGAGCAACTGAAGTCGCTGCTTCGCGGCGGCGCCGCCGACGTCGTACTCTCCGACATGGCTGCTCCCACCGTTGGACATTCCAAAACCGACCACCTGCGGATCATGGGACTGGCCGAAGCAGCCGCGGCATTCGCATGCGATGTTCTGACGCCGGGTGGCACATTTCTTTGCAAGGTCTTTCAAGGCGGAACGGAAAAGGACTTGCTTGCGCTCCTCAAGACGTCGTTTGCCGTTGTGCGACACGTAAAGCCACCAGCGAGCCGGAGTGATTCCGCCGAACTTTATGTGCTCGCGACGGGTTTTCGTGGCGGTCAGAGCAAATAAAAACGGCGACCGCTTGAAGCGATCGCCGTTCGATGACCACTCGCTTTGTGGGCGAGCCGGCAGGTACGAGGTAACCTCGAGGCCGACTTCCTGCTCGCGAACGGCGGGCTTCGTCCAGGTCTTCATGGCATTTCCTCCAGTTTCGTATTTGCTAAGTCACGTGATTAGCGTGCTGGAGATACCGGATAAGCTGCCGCAGGTCCAATCGAATTTTTCTGTCCCGGGCATCAGACTGCCTGCCGGGCACCCCGCGCCGACCGGCCCACTTCCCCTGCAAAAGAGCCGGTGATATAGCGCTGCCGACTTGATCGCGGCGCCTTGAGGGCCGCCCGTTCCGTCGCTTCACGACAAGGAGAACACCATGGCGAAGAGCCCGATCGTCAACGATTTGGCGTTGGCGCTGACGTTCGACGACGTGCTTCTGGTGCCTGCCGCTTCCGAAGTCATGCCGGGGCAGGTGAATGTGGCCTCCCGGGTGACGAAGTCGATCAAGGTAAACATTCCCATCATCTCGGCTGCTATGGATACGGTCACCGAAGGCCGCCTCGCGATTGCGATGGCACAGGAAGGTGGGATCGGCGTTCTGCATCGCAATCTCGAACCGAAGGACCAGGCGGCTCATGCAACCCAGGTCAAGAAATACGAGAGCGGCATTGTTCTAAACCCGGTTACGATTTCGCCGGACGCCAAGCTGGCGGAGGCCCTGAAACTCATGGCCGACCACTCCATCTCGGGCATCCCCGTCGTCGAGCAGGCGCGCGGCGGAGGCAAGGGCCGGCTGGTCGGCATTCTGACGAACCGCGATGTCCGCTTTGCCACGAACATGGACACCCCTGTTTCCGAATTGATGACAAAGGACAAGCTCATCACGGTGAAGCGCTCGGTCAGTCAGGCCGACGCCCGCCGGCTTCTCCATCAGCACCGCATCGAAAAGCTGCTCGTCGTCGATGACGACTTCCACTGCATCGGTCTCATTACGGTCAAGGACATCGAGAAGGCCCAGAAGCATCCCAATGCGTGCAAGGACGAAGAGGGACGCCTGCGCGTCGCCGCCGCAACGACCGTGGGGGAGGACGGATTTGCCCGCACGGAAGCGTTGATTGCCGCCGGTTGCGATCTGATCGTGGTCGATACCGCGCACGGCCACTCCAAGCGTGTCCTGGAAATGGTGGAGCGCATCAAGAAGCTCTCCAACGCGGTGCAGGTCGCGGCTGGCAACGTCGCCACCGCAGCCGCCACGCGGGCTCTCATCGAAGCCGGCGCCGATGCCGTGAAGGTCGGTATCGGGCCGGGCTCGATTTGCACAACCCGCATCGTTGCCGGCGTGGGCGTGCCGCAGCTCACAGCCATAATGAATTGTTCCGAGGAAGCCCGTAAGCACGGGATCCCCATCATCGCCGACGGCGGCATCCGCTTCTCTGGCGACATCGTCAAGGCACTCGCTGCCGGCGCCAACTGCGTCATGATCGGATCGTTGCTGGCTGGCACGGACGAGGCACCGGGAGAAACGTATCTCTACCAGGGCCGCACCTATAAGGCCTATCGCGGCATGGGCTCCGTCGGTGCCATGGCGCG
Source organism: Hyphomicrobium sp. (assembly GCA_025458125.1). Taxonomy (GTDB): domain Bacteria; phylum Pseudomonadota; class Alphaproteobacteria; order Rhizobiales; family Hyphomicrobiaceae; genus JAGVSR01. The sequence goes on along the minus strand of JALOTA010000047.1, from coordinate 16,990 downwards.
AGGTTCCGCCGACCGTTACTTCCAGCAGGAAGTGAAGGACACGCTGAAGCTCGTACCCGAAGGCATCGAGGGACAGGTCCCCTACAAGGGGCCGGTGGACGGCGTCCTGCATCAGCTCGTCGGCGGCCTTCGGGCGGGCATGGGCTACACGGGCTCGCACACGCTCGAAGATCTGCGCGAGAAGGCCCAGTTCGTCCGCATATCACCCGCCTCCATGCGCGAGAGCCACGCCCACGGCGTCGCCATTACCCGGGAAAGTCCGAACTATCCGGGCGGAGTGTAGGATTTGACATGAGTGCAGACCTGTCGATCCTGAAACCCCTGCTCGTGCAGGTCGGACTGACGTTCGCTCTCCTCTTCTGGATGGGCAAGGAACGCTATCAGGCCGTCACGACCGGCAACTTGATCCCTGGGGAGCCCGGTCTACGTCCCACCTGGAAGGGGCGCGCGGCGGTCGTCTCGAACGCCTTCCACAATCAGCTCGAAATGCCGCTGCTGTTCTATCTTGCGGTCATTCTGGCGATCATCACGAACTCGGCCGATTATTCCTTGACGCTGCTGGCCTGGATTTTCGCCGTGCTGCGCGTGGTGCACGCCGCAATTCACACGACCTACAACAAGGTGCCGCACCGCTTCGGCGTCTTCATTCTGAGCAACCTCGTGCTGCTGGCCATGTGGGGAAAACTCGCGCTGCAAGTTCTGACGGCAGGCTGATGCAATGAGACCGGGTGCCCGGATCGCGGCCGCGATCGAAATCCTCGAAACGATCCTGACCCGCCACCAGCCCGTAAGCGTTGCGCTTTCGGACTGGGGCAAGGCGCACCGGTTTGCAGGTTCGGGAGATCGAAACGCCATTGGCGGCCTCGTGTACGACGCCCTGCGCCGGCGTTCTTCCATCGCATGGGCCATGGGCGCCGACACGCCCCGCGCGCTCGCCATCGGGTCCAGGCAGATATTCCCGACTGGCTCTGGCCGAGCTTCGTTTCGGCCTACGGCGATCGCGCCATTCTCGAGGGTCGCCGCCTCGCCGAGCGCGCACCCGCAGACCTGCGCGTCAATACGCTGAAATCGACCCGCGAGAAGGTTCTGAAGGCGCTGGCAGAGTTCGGAGCCGAGCCGTGTGCGCATTCCCCCATCGGTGTGCGCGTTCCGCCGCCCTCCGGCACCGCCCGCACACCAAACCTGGAAGCCGAAGCTGCGTTCCAGGCCGGCTGGTGCGAGATACAGGACGAAGGATCTCAGCTGGCGGCTCTACTCGCGGGAGCCGGGCCACGCCTGCAGGTGCTGGATCTGTGTGCCGGCGCCGGCGGCAAGACCCTGGCGCTTGCCGCCCAGATGCAGAACACCGGGCAGATCTTTGCTTACGACGACGATCGCAACCGGCTGAAACCCATCTTCGAGCGGGTTAAGCGCGCGGGCGTGCGCAACGTCCAGATCCTCAGAGGCGGAGACGAAGCGGCGCTGAACGCACTGGGACCGAAATTCGATCTGGTGCTCGTCGATGCCCCCTGCACCGGAACAGGTGTCTGGCGCCGCCGGCCTGAGAGCAAATGGAAGCTGAAGCCGCGCAACATCGAAGAACGCCAGGCGGAACAGAGCGCGGTTCTTAAGACGGCGCGTGGCCTGACCAAGCCGGGGGGGCGCCTCGTCTACGCCACCTGTTCGGTCCTGCCACAGGAAAACCGCGGGACGCTCGAAGGATTCCTGGAAGAAGCGCCGGAGTTTTCGATGGTTCCATTGGACCGACACTTTGCAGCTGACACCGGCCTGCCACGGGACCGACGGATTTTTCGTCGCGATCCTGGAACGCGCAAAGCCCTGACGGCTTCTCTACTGGAAAAATTGTAGACCCATCTTGTAATGCCACATGGCTGAGCTAGCTATGTTGTTTGAAGCGGGTACTCCTGCACGGTCGTGGCGCGTCTCGTAGGGCATGTCGCGCTGTCGGGAGCGGAGCCGTGAGAATAATGATTGCGCGGGCCCGGACGTTCGGGCCCGTTTCGGCGCCAGGGGAGACCGACGCAGACATGATGGCTGCTCCGCCACGGCTCGCCCACATTCCAGCCGTTGCCGCCCCAGCGGCGGGCGTCATCGTCGCCTTATCCCGACTTCGATCCCATGAACGTCTTCGTCCGCGCGACGTTGCACGTAAGCGCGTCTAGAGCGGTTTGTGAGGACCCTTGATGCACGGCAGTCAGAATTCTTTTCTTTCTCTAAAGTGCGAGGTTCGGACAGCCGAAGACAGGGGCGGTTTCACCGTCGTCGCAAAGGAGCCGATCGTCAGGGGCGAATTGATCGTCGTCTGGAGCGGCACGCTCGTCGACGGGAAAGAACTCGCAACGCTTCCGGCGAATGTGAAGCGGCATTCTTTGCAGGTCGAGGACGATCACTATCTCGTCTCGCTCACCGATTGTGAACCTCCCGACTACGTCAACCACAGCTGCTCACCCAATGCCGGCCTTTCGGGCCAGATCGGCCTGGTCGCGATGCGCGACATTCGCACCGGTGAGGAAATCACCTACGACTACGCGATGAGCGACGGGTCGCCTTATGACGAATTCAACTGCTGCTGTGGTGCCGAACAGTGTCGCGGCCGGGTGACGGGCGAGGACTGGAGACGTAGTGAACTCTGGCAGCGCTATCAGGGCTACTTTTCGCCATACCTGCAGCGCCGGATCGCAAAACTGCGCCGCCGCTTGCAGTCGAGGCCCGTCACGAGTGTTCTCGGCAGGCTCGGTGGCTCCGGTCGCGCCAGAGCATGACACTGCCGCTGGATCAGCCGCCGATTTTCCGCTCGAAGTGAGCATCAAACAGGCGGTAGTCGCAGGTCAATTCCTCGCCCTCTTCGATGTCACGGATCGCGATATCGTAGCCTTCGATGGCGTTCGCCGCATGGACGCCGGCAGTATTGGGATCATCGGCGTGATTCATGAACCGCGCGTTGTCGAGGCAGTAGATGTAATGACCACTCGCACCATGGAGATACGTATAGGTCTCCAGCGACTGACGAGCGACTTCGGGAAGTTCACGAATTTGCCCGGCTGTGAAGAGTTGGTCGAACCCGGCGAGAAACCGCCACGTCACCGTTCCCGCCTTGATTGGTTCGGCGGCGAACAAACCGGTACCCGCGATCAGGCTCGGGCCGAGCCGTGTTCTGACGAGCAGCATGCGTGTGACATCTCCGAGGTGGCGCCGGACGTATGGAGCGTGATAGGCCGCAAGCTGAAAGAAGTCGAGGCGGTCGCCGCCGGGGAATGATGTTGCAAGACAGTCAGATTTTGACGCTGGCCGGCGGTTCGACCGTAAGCTACGCGGAGTACGGCGCGCCCGATGGAAGACCGGTGCTGGCGCTTCACGGGGCCCCGGCCTGCCGCCTGATGTTTTCCGTTGCGGATGAGGAAGCAAGAGCGCGAGGTCTGCGCCTCATCGCGCCCGACCGCCCTGGCTACGGCCTGACGCCGCCGGACAATCGTGTCTCCCTTGCCGCTCGCACCGATTGGCTGAAATCCGTCGCGGATGCTCTTCATCTCGACCGCTTCGCGGTTCTGGCTGTGTCGGGTGGCAGCCCTTACGGCGTTTCCCTGGCGGCCATTTGTCCCGAACGGGTCGCAGCGCTTGCGCTGGTTTCACCAATGGGGCCGGTCGCGGATTATGCAGAAAGCCCGGACTGCAAGCTGGAACCCTTATCATTCCTGCACGACCGGTTCTTCATGCATATGCCTTACCGCACGTGGGTCACGCATCCGCTCGGCGATGTCGGTGCCTGGATGTATCGCCACGGACCCGACTTCTTCAACAGCATGCTGCCAAGGATTGCGGCCAGCCCCGATGCCGGCATCCTGTCACAACGTCACGTTTCCGAGGTCATGAGGAAGATGACGCTCGAGGCATTCCGGCAAGGTGGCGGAGGCGGCACCGCAGATCTCGAAATCTTCAGCAGGCCGTGGAACGTCAAGTTCAGCGATGTGACCGCCCCGGCCCTTGTCTGGCAAGGGACGGACGATCATGTCGTCCCGCCTCAGGCGGCGCGATGGCTGGCCCGGCAACTTCCGCGTTGCGAACTGCACAGCCTGGAAGGCGCCGGCCATTTCTGGGTTTTCGAACACGTCGCCGACGTGGTCGCCTCTCTCGACGCGCTGATGTCGCAGAATGGCCTGAAGGAAGCCCGCGCTTCATGATGACGCGCATTTCTCGTGCGCGTGCTATGGGACCGTAGAGACATGACAGTACGGGACTTCGCAAAGGTTGAATCGATGGCGACATACCTACCGCTCGGCGCATTTCTGGTCCTCGTCTTCATCGCCGCCACCACCGGGGGGCTGTTCCAGCCCGGTCCGTGGTACGCGAGCCTCGCCAAGCCCTCGTGGACGCCGCCCAACTGGCTCTTCCCGGTCGCCTGGACCGTCCTCTACACGATGATCGCCGTGGCTGGCTGGAAGGTCTGGCAGGCCGAAGGGATCAGGGCGGCCCTCGTCGTCTGGGGCATCGGGCTGGCATTCAACATGGCGTGGTCGTGGATCATGTTCGGCCGCCAGGAGATCGGCCTGGCGCTGATCGATCTGATCCTTTTATGGATTGCGATCGTCACCTTCATGCTGCTCGCCTGGCCGGTCAACCGGACCGCCGTCTACCTGTTCGTCCCCTACTTTTTCTGGGTTTCGTTCGCCGGAGCGTTGAACTTCGCGGTCTGGCGGCTGAACAGCTGACCCTGTGCCGGCCGTCTTCCTCGAAATCCGGTAGAATTGCGGCGCCGGTCCGCCTTGACGCCTTCTGGCGCCGGTGGTCTACCGCCGGTAGGGGCCGTGGCCCCGCCCGACGCTCCGGAGCTGCCAGACCTCATGACACCCGACACCGTTCTCATCATTGATTTCGGCAGCCAGGTCACCCAGCTGATCGCTCGCCGCGTCCGCGAGTCGGGCGTCTATTGTGAAATCCACCCGTTCCAGAACGCCTCGGATGCGTTCGCGCGCCTCGCGCCACGGGCTGTCATCCTGTCCGGTGGACCGTCATCCGTGACCGAACCAGACAGCCCTCGCGCCCCGCAGGGCGTTTTCGAGAGCGGCATTCCCGTTCTCGGCATCTGCTATGGCCAGCAGACCATGGCCGAGCAGCTTGGCGGCAAGGTTGAAAGCGGCCATCACCGGGAGTTCGGCCGCGCCATGCTCGACGTGCGCAAGCCGTCGGCGCTGTTTGACGGCGTCTGGAAGACGGGCGAGCGGCATCAGGTTTGGATGAGCCACGGCGACCGCGTGACCACGCTGCCCACCGGCTTCAAGGTCATCGCGACGAGCGAGAATGCGCCGTTCGCAGCCGTGGCCGACGAAGCACGCTGCTTCTATGCGGTGCAGTTTCATCCTGAAGTCGTGCATACGCCCGACGGCGCGCGGCTGATCTCCAACTTCGTCCACAAGATCGCCGGTCTGAAATCCGACTGGACGATGGCCGCCTACCGCCGCGAGATGATCGCGAAGATCAAGAATCAGGTCGGCGCGGGCCGCGTCATCTGTGGTCTTTCCGGTGGCGTGGATAGCGCCGTCGCGGCCGTGCTCATCCACGAAGCCATCGGTGACCAGCTCACCTGCGTTTTCGTCGATCACGGCCTGATGCGGCAGTCGGAGGCGAGCGAGGTCGTCGATCTCTTTCGCGGTCACTACAATATCCCGCTGGTCCACGTCGACGCGGCCGATCTCTTTCTCGGCGAACTGAAGGGCGTCACCGATCCGGAAACGAAGCGCAAGACAATCGGCCGCCTCTTCATCGACGTGTTCGAGAAGGAAGCGAGGAAAATAGGCGGCGCGGAGTTTCTCGCCCAGGGAACGCTCTATCCCGACGTCATCGAAAGCGTGTCGTTTACCGGCGGCCCTTCCGTCACGATCAAGTCGCACCACAACGTCGGCGGGCTGCCCGAGCGGATGAACATGAAGCTCGTGGAACCCTTGCGCGAACTCTTCAAGGACGAGGTTCGCGCGCTGGGCCGCGAACTCGGCCTGCCAGACGCTTTCGTCGGCCGGCATCCGTTCCCCGGCCCCGGCCTCGCCATTCGCATCCCCGGCGAGATCACGACGGAAAAGCTCGACATTCTACGCAAGGCGGATGCCATCTATCTCGACGAGATCCGCCGGGCGGGACTCTACGATGCCATCTGGCAGGCGTTCGCCGTACTGCTTCCGGTGCGCACCGTCGGCGTGATGGGCGATGGCCGCACCTACGATCACGTGCTTGGTCTGAGAGCTGTGACATCGGTGGACGGCATGACCGCCGACTTCTTCGCCTTCGATATGGGATTCCTGGGCCGCGTCGCGACGCGCATCATCAACGAGGTGCGCGGCATCAACCGCGTCGTCTACGACGTGACCTCAAAACCACCCGGCACCATTGAGTGGGAGTAGTTCAAGAAGGTGCGCCTCATCGGCAGGCGGGCGCTCCGGCTCAAAGGTCGTTCAACGATTGCCACAGCGCGGCGGTGCTCTCCTCCGGCGCGTCTTCCCACAGGAAGTGCCCGCAACGCGCAATTGTTGTCACCCTCGCCTCGGGCCACATCCTGCGCCAACGGTCCAATTCTTTTCGGCGGAAAGCGATGTCGTTTTCCGGCCAGACGAATGCAGCAGGTCCTCGCCAACGGATCAGGTCGGCTTCCAGTCGAGCCAACCAATCGCGGGACGCTAGAATGTGTTGCGGCAGTACGTACAGCGGTGCGCGGTCTCTTGGAGCGGCGAACGGCGCTCTGTAGGCGGCCATCACAACAGGCATTGGCCAGCCCCGCTTCATGGAAGCAGGTAACACGACGTTGACGAAAAAGGCGAAGCGGCGTGCCGACCAACGTCCGGCGGCGCCTCCCATCAATCGCGAGAACCACTCGAAGTGCCAGTCGCCGTTGACGGGCCAGGCCCAGGTGTTGCCGAGCACCACGCGATCAATTCGGCCGGTGTCAAGCATCGCGCGAAGTCCGATCGGCCCGCCCCAGTCATGGGCGACCAGGCAGGCATGACGAAGATCCAGCGCATCGAGAGCAGCGGCCAGGATGCGAGCATGCTCGGCGGGCGTGTACCCGTATCCTGGCGGAGGGTCTGACAGACCGAAGCCGGGCAGGTCTATTGCGATACAGCGATACTGCCCTTTCAGCGCGCTGATGACGTGGCGGAAAAGAAAACTCCAGGCCGGATTGCCATGCTGCATTAGGAGAACAGGTCCGCTGCCCTCGTCGATGTAATGCAGACTTGCGCCTGCCACCTCCACAAAGCGGCTGTCGAAAGGAAAGTCATCGTGCGCTAGACCGAACTTGCGCCGTGAGGCGTCCGGTTCACTTTGCATGCTCATTGTTTTTCCTGGCGAACGCCACGGCCAAATTGATCAGGTCGCTTGCCCGATGCAGACCGCTGGGCGGCAGGTCGAGTGCAATCCATTCGCGCATCGGACGCTTGCCATAGGGTGTGAATGCCCGTGCCCGGCCCGTGGTTCGGGCCTCATCCGCCGTTGAGGCCGGTACCCGTAGTCCGACCTCGTTGCCCATCACGCAGCAAGCCATCTTTCGCCCTACATAAAGGGCCGGGCATCCGAACATTCGACCGTCACGCAGATCGGGCGCGCTGGCGTGTGCGAGCCGTCTGAGTGCGGCGAACAAATCCATGTCATGGGCGCGTTGGACCATCTGCTTGCCCACGCGGTCGGGGAACCGGGTTTTGCTCAGTCTCTATACAGATCATCAAGCAAGAGAGCCAGGGGCACAATTTTGAAATTGCCTGCGGGCGTTTGGCCCATACGCCGACGAAGGCTCGCTCAGTCCCCGAAGGTCCGCGGCACTACTCCACGCGGGTAATGTTGGAACGTCCCGTCGCCGTGAATATCTATCGTTGCGGCCGAGGGCACCGGCCTCACGTCGTGAAGCGCTTCCAGGTGACGGTCACGCGCGTGCCCACGGGAATGCGCGGGTAGAGATCGAGCACGTCCTCGTTATACATGCGGATGCAGCCCTTCGAGACCGCTGTTCCGATGGTCCAAGGCGCGTCCGTTCCGTGGATGCGGTAGGTGGAGGCGCCGAGATAGAGCGCGCGAACCCCGAGCGGGTTCTGCGGGTGGCCGCCGGGCACATAGGCGGGAAGCTTCGGGTTCTCGCGGCGCATCTCTGCCGTCGGCGTCCAGCCGGGATTGACCGCCTTGCGCGATACCGACGTCACGCCCGACCAGCGGCTCTGTTCGCGCGGAACGGCAATCGGATACGAGATCGCGGCGCCCTTCTGATAGACCCAGTAGAGCTTGCGATCGCCGAATGACACGATGATCTGCCGGGGAGCGACGCTGGAAGGAAAATTGATGTCCTCGCGATAGCCGCCGCCCCAAAGGAAGGACAGGAAGTCCTGCGCCGCCGCCGGCGTCGGCCGGGCCATCAGCAGAGTTAGCCCTGCGAAGAGGCAAGCGATCACGGCGCGGATCGGGTGGGCGGACGGCATTGGGTTGGCTCCTCGAGTCGGAGAATTCGGTTTTAAGGAACACGAGCAGGCGGTCCGCTGCGGCGCGGCCACCTGCCGAAATGATGCTGAGACCCTCACCCTTGAGAGTGCTTTGAGTTGAAGGCGGCCGCAAGCCGCACGGAGCCGTAGTTGGCCGCCCTGGATGCAGGATATTGAAGGAGTGTTGCCTCCGGGCCGCCGTTGCGACCGCAATTCCGGGTCACCGGCCGGGAAAAGTCATGGTGCCCAGGGCCGGAATCGAACCAGCGACACTGCGATTTTCAGTCGCATGCTCTACCAACTGAGCTACCTGGGCAATTTCGCCCGGCCGGCACGCGGCCGCAGGCGAAAGTCGGGGTCTTATAGGTGCCGCTTCGGCCCCTGTCCAGCGGCCATTGTGAGCCTGCTGCGGATCAGGTGCCCGCGCCTTAATCCGTCCCCCGGCTGGGGTCGCGTCGCGGACCCGCCGCGCCGTCACCAAGATCCCCGCGACTGTCGTCGGCCTCGTCGAGCGATCCGCCTGGTATGACAAAGCGGCCGCCGAGCCAGCGCGACAGATCGATGTCGGCGCAGCGCTTCGAGCAGAATGGCCGGTGCTCGTGGACGACCGGCTTGCGGCACGTCGGGCAAGCGAGCCCCGGGACAGTCTTGGGCGTGTTTTGGCTCATGGGTTCGGGTCCAGGACTCGGGACGCTTGCAATGCTCAAACCCGGCCGGCTTCGGCGGCCCGGATCCAATTGAAATGAATCGGGAACCCCTCCGAGACGAGCATCGCGACGACTTCCGTCAGCGGCAGCCCGACGACATTGGTGTAGGACCCCTTGATTTTTTGCACGAACGATCCTGCTAGGCCCTGGATCGCATAGCCGCCAGCCTTGTCGCGCCATTCGCGTGTCGCGACGTAGGCTTCGATTTCCGCTTTGGTGAGGTATTTGAAGCGGACTTTCGTGTCGACGATCTTCGTTCGCACCTTGTCTTGCGGCGTGATCAGGCACACCGCCGTCAGAACCCGGTGCGAGCGCCCCGATAGACGGCTCAGGTACTCGACGGCTTCCTCGACCTGTTGCGGCTTGCCGAAAATCTTGAGGTTGTTGGTGACGATCGTATCGGCGGCCAGCACGTAGGCATCGGCAATGTCGCGATCGTTGGCGATCTGATCGCGTGCTGCCTCCGCCTTCGATCTGGCAAGCCGCGTGACCAGGGCGCGCGGCATCTCGCCTTTTCTGGGGTTCTCATCGAGGCTGGCCGGCCTCAGCGCATCCGGCTTTATTCCCGCCTGATCGAGCAGCATAAGGCGGCGCGGACTGGCGCTGGCGAGCACAAGCTTGGGACGGGCCAACTGGTCCGGCTCCCGGGCTTGGGTCCGGGCCAACTCCGTACGCAGCGTTTCGCGCCGGGGGCGGTCGGTACGTGAAAAGGCTGAGATGAGGGCCGATTTGGCGGTCGACATCCGTTTGGAACTCCGATCTGCTGCGCGATTGGGATGCGTGGGCCGGAGCGCGTTCTATATCACGGCTGACGGTTCGCATTCATCATGCGCCATTCGCCCCAAGGTGATACAACCCCGACCGGTCGGCTTGCACGCGCCGGATGCACCCCCGGAAATTCACGGTGCATGGTAATGCACGTTGCGCGCAGTAATCTAGTTTCCCATAAATCGAGCACGGCGCGGAGCGTGGAGGAGCGGATGTCGAAGGACCGGCTTGTCGACCTCTTGGCCTCGACCCCGCTTTTTGATGGGCTTGATGCGGACGAGCGCCGCTCCATCGCGCAAGAACTGCGCGAGGCACAGTTCGCACCCGGCCAGATCGTGTTCGGCCGCGGAGATCCCGGTCGAGAAATCTATTTCGTAACCCAGGGCCGGGTCCGTTTGTCTGTCCTCACGCCGGAGGGCCGCGAATTGTCGTTCGCACATGCCGAACCCGGACAGGTCTTCGGCGAGATCGCCGTTCTCGACGGCGGCGTGCGCACCGCCGACGCAACCGCCGTTTCCAAGGTCGTAGTACAAACCCTTTCAAAGCCGTCGCTCATGCGGCTCATCGAAACAAGGGCGCCTGTGCGCGAAGCTGTCATCCGCTTTTTGTGCAACCGCGTTCGCGAAGCCGACCAGCAGCTCGAAGGCATTGCCCTTTATCCGATAGAGGTTCGCCTGGCTCGCTTTTTCCTCGCGGCCGTCAGCCAGAAAGCACCGGTCAAAGCCGGTACGCGGGTGCCGCTCGACTTACCGATCTCCCAGAGCGAATTGGCACTCCTCATCGGGGCGAGCCGGCCCAAGGTGAACGCCGCGCTGGCATTGCTGGAGGACGGCGGCGCGATCGAGCGAAAAGAAAAGACGCTGATCTGCGACATCGATGCGTTGGAGAGCATCGCGGGAGTGGCGTGAAAAGCTAACTCCCGCACCGGACCGAAGGGCGCTTGCAATGAACAGGCTGAAGCAGGTCCTGCCGCCGATCCGCGACGGCATTGCCAGCATCGGCGATCTGCCGCAACTGCACGCGATCGGGCGTGTCATCGGCCGCATGGCTGAAGCCGGAACGTCGGGCTACCCGCCCGATGTGAAGCGGCGCCTGATGATCCTCAACATGATCGCGTACCTGATCGTGGTCTCGACACTCGTCTATGCGGTGCAGCATACCCTGCTCGACTACCAAACCTACAAGCCGATCATCTGGATCAACTTGGCGCTTGTGGCCGCTGCCGCCTCGGTTCCGTTCGCACATCGGTTGAACGATGTGGCGGGCGCATTGATCATCGTGGCCGCCGAGTGGGCCGCGCTGATTGCATTCACAATGTATCTCGGCCGTGGATCGGGCGTTCAGCTTCAATATTTCGTCGGCGCGGCCGCGCCCTTTGTCGTCTTCGGGCTGCACCGGCTCTGGCTCGTCGCGCCCGTCATTCTTTCAGGGCTGGCGCTGCATCTGGCGGCATGGTTCTGGTTCCCGGAAAGTCAGGCGCTCATTCCTGCCGACAAGGAGGTCATCGATAGCATCTACGTGCAGGCCGCGATCACCACGGTGGCGCTCATCGCGGCGTCGGTCTACTACGCATTCCGTCTGGCCGAGCAGGCCAAGGCCGAGACAGAAAATCTCCTGCGCAACATTCTGCCTGCTGCCGTCGTTGAACGCCTGAAGGCGCAACCCGATGCGGTGATCGCCGATCAGTTCACCGATGCGTCCGTCCTGTTCGCGGACATTTCCGGCTTCGTCGCCCTGGCGCGCAACCTTGGGTCGGCTGAAACCGTTGCACTCCTCAACGAGATCGTGACCGAGTTCGATGGCATCGCCCGGGCGCACGGCGTGGAAAAGATCAAGACCATCGGCGATGCCTACATGGTGGCATCGGGCATACCTCAGCCGTGCGACGACCACCTTGAGAGGCTGGCAGCCATGGCACTGCGCATGCTGGCCATCATCGATCGCATTGCCGGCGACCGCTCCCTTCCGCTTTCCATGCGCATCGGCATGGCTTCGGGCCCGGTCATGGCCGGCGTGATCGGCAGGCAGAAATTCACCTATGATGTGTGGGGAGATGCGGTCAATCTTGCGGCGCGGCTGGAAAATCTGTCCGAACCGGGCCGCATTCTGGTTTGTCCCCGATGCAAGAAGCTTCTCGAAGAACGCTTTGCGTTCGAGAGCCGCGGCCTTCTCGAGATCAAGGGACTGGGGCCGCGCGAAGTGCATTTCCTGTTGCCGCCGGATGCGGGCGACCGGATTGCCGCGCAATGATCAGACGGTCGGCCCGCCCGAAATGGCGAACCGTTGCTTGATCTTGTCCAATAGATCGTCGCGCAGCTTCCGGTAAGCCGCCAGAATGGCCGTCCGCCCGGCTTCGGCCGGAAGCATGGATGGATCGAAGGTCGGCCAGTACTCCACGTCCGCCTTCATGATGCGGGTGAGTTCAACGGCATGATGCTGAGCTTCCGGCGAAAGCGTTATGATCGTCGAGAACGTCTCCCTTCCGAGATCACGGAACACTTTTGGCTGATGCGCCGTGACGTCGATGCCGATCTCGTCCATCACCGCCATGACGAACGGATCGGCGTGTCCGCACCGGACGCCTGCCGACAGGACGCGGACCCGCGGTCCGGCAAGTTGCTGAAGAATGGCAGCCGCCATCGGGGACCGGACGGCGTTCAGAGTGCAGGCAAACAGTATTCGAGGCGGCGAGACGGAGGATTGAACCACCGCTGTCAGCCCTTCCAGTGCAGAGCGGTGATGAGTGTGAAAAGTCGCCGCGCCGTGTCGAAGTCGAGCGTGATCTTGCCTGCCAGACGCTCCTGCAGCATCCGGCTGCCCTCGTCGTGCAGCCCGCGCCGTCCAACGTCGATGGCTTCGATGCGTGAAGGCTGTCCCGACCGGATCGCCTGATAATAGCTGTCCAGAACCATGAAGTAGTCTTTGAGAAGCCGTTTCAGGGGTGTCATGGCCAGCGTGTGGACGGCCGTGGTGTCGGTGCCCCCCTCAGGAAAGACCGAAAGGACCAGGCGATCGTCCGCAAGGGCGATTTCGAGCCGGTAGGGTCCCTTGTCGATCCCGTCGAGCGCGAAGGAATTGCCGTCTAGAATATCGAAAATGGCAACTTCGCGCTCGTGCTCGATGTTCGCGTTGCCGCGTGCGATGGAGGCGTCGTCGATGCGGATCGAAGCGATCCTGTTGCTGTCCTTGGCGCCCGTGGCCGGAGACGTGTCGCTCATGTCGTCAATTGAACCTCATGCGCGCCCGGCCAGACGGATTTCCACCGACCGCCTGTGAGCCTCGAGTCCTTCCGATCGCGCCAACGTCATCGCGGCCCCGGCGACGCGTTGAAGGGACGCGGCGTCGAGCTTGAGAAGCGACGTCCTTTTCATGAAGTCCAGAACGCCCAGTCCCGATGAAAAGCGTGCCGAGCGGGCCGTCGGAAGAACGTGGTTGGAGCCCGCCACATAGTCTCCGATGACCTCGGGCGTGTAAGCGCCGATGAAAATAGCGCCGGCATTCCGGATGCGAGCCGCCAACGCCTCGCTGTCCGTTGTCGCAATTTCAAGGTGTTCCGCTGCGATACGGTCGGCGAGAGCAGGGGCTTCCTCGAATGATCGCAACACGATCGATGCGCCAAAGACGTTCCAGCTTTCACCGGCGATGTTTCCGCGCGGCAGAGTGGCGAGCTGGCACGCGACGGCGGCTTCCACGGCCTTTGCAAACTCTGCATCATCGGTCATCAGGATCGACTGCGCCGCCTTGTCGTGTTCGGCCTGCGCGAGCAGATCGGCCGCGATCCACTCCGGATCGTTCGTCTTGTCCGCAATGACGAGCACCTCGGACGGACCCGCGATGCTGTCGATGCCGACGGTGCCGAACACCTGACGCTTTGCTGCCGCCACATAGGCATTGCCCGGCCCTACGATCTTGACGACGGGCTTGACCGTCTGCGTGCCATACGCGAGGGCGGCGACAGCCTGCGCGCCGCCGATGCGATAGATCTCGGTGATGCCGCACAGGCGCGCTGCTGCCAGCACGAGCGGGTTCAACTCGCCTCGCGGGCTCGGAACCACCATCACGATCCGCGGCACGCCGGCGACGATAGCCGGCAGGGCGTTCATGAGAACGGACGATGGGTAGGATGCGAGACCGCCCGGAACATAGAGGCCGGCCGATTCCACGGCCGTCCACCGATCGCCCAGTTCCACCCCGGCCGCGTCGGTGTAGCGTTCGCTTCTCGGCAACTGCCGCTCGTGATGCGCACGAATGCGCTCAGCCGCGAACGCGAGAGCGTCCAGGGTTTCTTTCGAACACTGCGCCACGGCCGCGTCGACTTCCGCTTCGGAAATCGCGATACCGCTTTTCGAAAGGTCGACATCGTCGAATTTCTTCGACAGTTGAACGAGAGCCTTATCGCCGTTGGTTCTGACATCCGAAATGATGGACCGGACGGCAGCATCGACTTCTTCAGAAACCTCGCGCTTCTCCGAGAGAAGCTGCACGAATGCGGCCTCGAAATCTGGATCGGACGTCAGCAGAGTTTTGGGCATTCGAGCGGTCCGCAGCGTTTGATGTGGGCGGGAGGCTTTGGCTCAAGTACGGCAGGGTGATTCTATGCGCCGGTCTCTTCATCAGGATGGTTGGGCTTGGACCTGGTTGCCCAGGCCGCACCGAGATCCTTGAGTTCCGCCTCCAGGCATTCGACGTGAAGTCTGATGGCCGCGCCACCTGCACAGGAAATCGTAATGAATCCCTCTGGCGCCGTGGTCGGCTCGAACCGGATTGCGAGAACGCTCAACACCTGACGCTTGTCGTTAAGGTCGATTTGCGCCAGTTGCGCGCCGATGACGTGCTCGAAGCGCAGTCCGGTGCGCCGCCGTGTGTACCCGCTCGCACGCTTCCGTTGGCCGAGCGCATCGGTCCAGTCGAAGCGGTTGGCGATGGCGGCAAAGCGCCGTTCTTTCTTGAGATAGGCCATCTCGCCCACGTTGATGACGGCGTCCTGAAGGTGTGCGGACACGACGTCGAGGTCCTCGGTATCGAGGGCGATGAGTTTCAGGACGGGTTTGTCGTTGGCGGTCATGTTGCACAGTGCTGAGGCGGCGCTGCTGATGTGGGCGAGGATGCCGCAGTCATTCCTACGGGAGTGATACTGGCGGCGGGGGGCGAGTGCAACCGCGCCCCCCGGACGCCTTGTCGCGTCAACGATGATCGCGTGAGCGGCCTTGCGGCGCCTTGCGGCGGTCATCGCCGCGCGGCGCTGCCGAATGGCTGCGGGGCCGCTCTTTGCCGCCGTTGAGGAACTTCACCCCGCCAATTCCGGCCGGAGCATGCCCGCCGTTGGAGCCGCGATCCTCACGCCGAGAATCTTGACGCCCGCTCGCGGACCGGTCCCCGCGCGAGCGAGGCTCGTCAGGCCTCTGCGATTGGCCGTGCGGACGGCGACCATCACGGCTCGGGTGCCGGTCGGCGTGGCGGTTGCCGTGATCACGCTGCGGGCGGCCTCCCGCATGGTTTGAGCGATGGCCGTCCGCGTTGTCCTGCCGGTCGCGGCGGAACGGACGACTCTCTTGCGGACGCCCTTCGGTGAAGGGATCGGAATGGACGGTCACGCCCTGCGCCTGCCGCGAACGTTCTGAACCGTTGCTGTCCCGGTAGCCGTTACCCGCAGACTTGTTCGGACGCGGGCGGCTCTCGTGCCGGCGGTCATCGTCCCGATCCTTGTTGAAAGGCGGGCGGCCGCCAGAAGGCGCAGCCGACCGGCTCTTCAAAGGATCAAACGGACGGGAATTCCCGCCGCGGCGATGATCGCCACCCGTGCGCTGAGGCTCACCGCGTGGGCGCTGCCCACGCGATCCACCCGGCGACATGTCGGCGCGTTCCGCCGCTCGCTCGGCCCGGCTTTCGACCGGAGCGACGAGCGTTTCGTCGTTGCGCCGGTCCTTGGCCGGGATGGGTTGCCGCGTCAGCCGTTCGATATCGCGAAGGTAGGCCCGCTCCTCGTTGTCGACGAGCGAAATAGCAATGCCTTCCGCGCCGGCGCGAGCCGTGCGGCCGATACGGTGGACATAACTCTCCGGCACATTCGGGATTTCGTAGTTGATGACGTGCGAAACGGCATCGATGTCGATGCCGCGCGCAGCGATGTCCGTCGCGATCAAGGCGCGAAGACGGCCTGCCTTGAAGCCCCTCATCGCGTGATCGCGTTGCGCCTGGCTCTTGTTGCCGTGAATAGCGGCAACCGGCAGCCCGGCCGCTTCCAGGTGACGTGCCACGCGGTCGGCGCCGCGCTTGGTCCGGGTGAACACGATAGCGCGCGTCAGGTCCGGATTGGCGAAGAGTTCGACGAGTAGAGCCCGCTTCTTCGGTTGCTCGACGAAGATCACCTCCTGGGCCACGCGGTCGGCCGTCTTGGCGACGGGCGTCACGGCGACCTTCACCGGGTCTTTGAGAAGTTCAGCCGCCAGCGCGCCGATCTCGTGCGGCATGGTGGCCGAGAAGAACAGGCTTTGCCGGCGGTGCGAGAGCTTGGCGATGATCTGGCGCAGAGGCCGGATGAAGCCGAGATCCATCATCTGGTCGGCTTCGTCGAGAACCAGAATCTCCGTGCCGTCGAGCACGACGTTGCGTTCCGTCATATGATCGATGAGCCGTCCCGGCGTTGCGACGAGAACATCGACGCCGCGCGCCAGTGCATCCCGTTGCGGCTTGTGTGCGACGCCGCCGAAGACGACCGCAACCGACATGTCGAGATGACGCCCGTAAGTCCGGAAGCTCTCGCCGATCTGGGTTGCCAGTTCGCGTGTCGGCGAGAGGATCAGCGCGCGCACACCCTTGCGCAGGGGCGGCTGACGGTTGGTGCTGAGCCGTTGCAGGATCGGCAGCGCGAACGCGGCCGTCTTCCCGGTACCGGTTTGAGCGATGCCGAGAAGGTCCTTGCCGGAAAGGATGGAGGGGATGGCCTGCGCCTGGATGGGCGTCGGCGTGGTGTAGCCTTCCGTATCCAGCGCCTTCAGAAGGAGCGGGTCGAGGCCGAGGTCATGAAAAGTTGTCACGAATTTTCTTTCGCTGGACCCGCGAGCATTC
>JALOTA010000118.1 GCA_025458125.1 Hyphomicrobium sp. | reverse complement strand
TTCACCGTCTCCTTGCCCGCCGTGCGGATCATTTCCACGATCCGCGCGAGAGCCTGCCGCTCGGTGAGATCGCGCGTCCAGGGCTCGTGCACGAACGCGCGGAAGGCGTTGTTGAGCTGCACGGCGTTGACGCGAAGGTGGATATGCGACGTGCCCATGCCTGTCTGGTCGAACAGGCTCGCTAGTGCGGCCAGCTCGCGCTTCGACTGCGGCTGGGGAACGGCATCGATGAGCTGGTCGATCAGCGCGATCACGGGGGCCGGTGATGTCAGATTGTAGGCATCCGCTTCCGTGATGATGTTGGCGGCATCCGAGAGCTTGCCCTTGCCGTTGACGGCTGTCTGGAGGGCGTCCAGCTGCTTTTGTGCGGACGCGATCGCCAGATCGAGCTTCGCAACGATCTGACGCGCGATGCGCTGAGCTTCGACCTCATCGGAGAGACGATGCTTCAGGATGATGAAGCGGCGGCGGATGTCGTGGAGCGCGGCCACCTTTTCCTGAAGCTTCAAGACGAAGGAGTGGGTCCACTTGATGTCGGTGCGGCCATCGAGGTCATAGCCGACCCACGACGCGATGGTCGCGATTTTCGGGCGGAACTTGTAAGCGCGATCGCCGAAGCCTGCAGCGGCGACAGAATAAAATCCATTCAGCAACTCTTCGAAGGCGTCTCGCAGGTTCTGGATGCAGACCTGGACCGCCTTGTGTTCGTAGTCGAGTGTGATATTCGCGTCGGGACGATGCGGCAGACCGATGACGGGTTCGCCCTTCACTTCTCCCGATGCAATCTCCACCATTCGGCGGCTCAGCGCTTCGGACAGACCGAACGTTGGGTGCGCCGTGAAGACGATGCCGTTCCGGGCACGGTTCCAGCGCTCCTTGAATTCCGAGAATGCCTTGTCGGCATCGGCGTTGTTGCCGACGGTCTTGGCGACGAAATTGGAGAAATCGCGAATGGTAGCCTGGTTGTCGATATACCCGATCTGCTCGCGAAGCCGCTCGGCGCGCCGAACACACGCGCGGTCCATGAGCCGGCCGGCCAATGCTTTGAGATCCTCGAAACTGATCTTGCCGGCTTCGAGGCTCCGCGACAGATAGAAGGCAATGTTGACGATCGGATTGAGTCCCGGCGCATCCGGGATCTGCGCCCGCATCGCTCGGAGTTCGTCACGCAGCTTGAACTCGTCAAGAACCGTGATTTGCGGATTAATCTCATCCACGCGGCATTCCTCCAGGAGGGACGGGCCAGATCGGCGATTGCCTTAAGGGTAGGTTCGCCCCCGGCAGCGGGCAAGATCTCATCAGGCCACCCGGCCCGGAACCCCTTCTACAATTCTTCGCCTCCCGCACCGGACCGGCGCGGGAGGCAGTTTCGTCAGCGCTCGTATGCGCCTCAGGCTGCCTTGCGAGCCTGCAGAACCTTGGCGATGGTCGCGCCCATTTCCGATGGTGTCGGCGCAATGGTCACGCCGCAACCCTTGAGGATTTCCACCTTCTCCGCCGCCGACTCGCCGAATGCGGAGACGATGGCGCCGGCGTGGCCCATGCGCCGGCCCTTCGGGGCCGACAGGCCCGCGATGTAGGCGACGACGGGCTTCTTCATGTTTTCCTTGGCCCACATGCCGGCCTCGGCTTCCTGAGGTCCGCCGATCTCGCCGATCATCAGAACGGCGTCGGTCTCGGGGTCATTCTCGAAATGCTCGAGGATATCGCGATGCGACGAGCCGTTGATCGGATCGCCGCCGATGCCCACCGACGTCGAAACCCCGATGCCGAGGGACTTCAACTGTTCGGCAGCTTCGTAGCCGAGCGTGCCGGAGCGGCCGACGATGCCAACACGGCCGGGCATGTAGATGTGCCCGGGCATGATGCCAAGCATCGCCTTGCCGGGAGAAATGGTGCCCGCGCAATTCGGCCCCGTGAGGATCATGCGCTGCTCTTTCTTGTAGCGACGCATGTAGCGCTTCACGCGGATCATGTCCTGGGCCGGGATGCCATCGGTGATGCAAACGCAGTATTTGATACCGGCGTCGGCTGCTTCCATGATGGCATCGGCCGCGAATGGCGGAGGAACGAAGACGATCGACGCTTCGGCGCCCGTCTCCTGAACCGCGCCCTTGACGGTGTTGAAAACGGGCCGCCCGAGGTGGGTCGAGCCGCCCTTACCGGGTGTGACGCCGCCGACGACGTTGGAACCGTAGTCGATCATTTCCTGTGCGTGGAACGTCCCGATGCGCCCGGTGAAGCCCTGGATGAGGATCGGGGTGTTCTCGTTGATGAAGATCGCCATGTGATCTGCTCCTACCCTCAAGCCACGGTCTTCGCCGCCGCAACCGCCTTCTTGGCGGCATCGGCCAGCGTTTCGGCACTGATGACCGTCAGACCGCTCGTATCGATGATGCGACGGCCTTCCTCGACGTTGGTGCCGGCGAGGCGAACGACGATCGGCATCTTGATTTCGAGTTCCTTGACGGCATCCACGACACCCTTCGCCACCCAGTCGCAGCGGTTGATGCCCGCGAACACGTTGACGAGGATCGCCTTCACGTTCTTGTCGCGCAGGACGGCCTTGAACGACTTCGTGACGCGCTCGGGAGAGGCGCCGCCGCCGATGTCGAGGAAGTTGGCGGGCTCGCCGCCGGCCAGCTTGATCATGTCGAGCGTGGCCATGGCAAGGCCGGCGCCGTTGACGATGCAGCCGATGTCGCCGTCGAGGCCCACGTAGGCGAGACCGCGGTCGGAGGCATACGTTTCGCGAGGATCTTCCTGGCTCTTGTCGCGGAGTTCCGCGATCTGCGGACGACGGAACAGTGCGTTCTCGTCGAAGCTCATCTTGGCGTCGAGCGCCACGACATTCTTCTGCTTGGTGATCACGAGCGGATTGATCTCGACCATGGTCGCGTCGAGATCGCGGAAGGCACGGTACGCCCCCAGAATCGTACGCTCCATCTTGGCGATGAGCTCAGGCTCGATTCCAAGACCGAAGGCGACTTCGCGGGCCTGGAAGGCCTGCATGCCGACCGCAGGGTCGACCTGGACCTTGATCAGAGTATCGGGCCGACTGTGGGAAATCTCCTCGATGTCCATGCCGCCGGCTGCCGAAGCGACGACCACGATGCGTTCCGCAGCGCGGTCCATCACAAAGGAGAGGTAGATCTCCTTGTCGATGTCGGTGGCCTCTTCGATGTAGAGACGCGAGACGAGCTTGCCAGTGGGTCCCGTCTGAATGGTCGCGAGGCGGCGGCCGAGCAGAGACTCGGCCGCTTCCTCGATTTCGTTATCCGAACGGCAGAGCTTGATGCCGCCGGCTTTGCCGCGGGCACCAGAGTGGATCTGTGCTTTCACCGCCCATTTCGAGCCGCCGATCTCATTGGCACGATAGACGGCCTGTTCCGGGCTGTAGGCGAGACCGCCCCGGGGGACGGATACGCCGAACTTCGAAAGCAGTTCCTTGGCTTGGTATTCGTGAATGTCCATTTTCGGACCTCCTCAATCGAACTCCGCCGCTCGTTCGCTTACTTGCCGGCGCTCGATGCGATCTTTTCGGCTACTACAATGATGTTCTTGGCCATCTTCTCGGAAGCGGCGTCGATCATCTTGCCATCAAGAGAAGCGGCGCCCTTGCCCTGGGCTTCGGCTTCCTTGAGCGCTGCGATGATACGCTTGGCCTTTTCGACCTCTGCGGCGGTCGGAGAGAATACGGCGTTGGCCAATTCGATCTGCGTGGGATGGATCGCCCACTTGCCTTCGACGCCGAGTGCGGCAGCGCGCTTGGCACCAGCGGTGTAGCCCGCCGGATCGGAGAAATCGCCGAATGGGCCGTCGATCGGACGCAGGCCATAGGCGCGGCAGGCGACCGTCATGCGCGAAATGGCGAAGTGCCACTGGTCGCCCGGATAGTCGGGGTTCAGACCGCCGATGACCACGGTGCGCGCCTTGTTGAAGGCGGCGTAGTCGGCAACGCCGAAGTGCATGGCTTCGAGGCGGCTGTTGGCGGAAGCAATCGCTTCGACGTTGGCCATGCCGAGGGGCGTTTCGATGAGGGCTTCCGTGCCGATCTTGTGTGGAAGCTTCTTGGCTTCCTCGATCTGGCTGACGATGCACTCAATCGCGTAGACGTCGGCGGGAACGCCGACCTTCGGAATCAGGATGGTGTCGAGCTTGGAGCCGGCCTGCTCAACGATGTCGACGACATCGCGATAGCAGTAGTGCGTGTCCAGGCCGTTGATGCGAACGGAGACGGTCTTGCCGTGCCCCTTCCAGTCGAGATCGTTGAGCGCCTGGATGATATTCTTGCGGGCCTGCTCCTTGTCCGGCGGAGCGACAGCGTCTTCGCAATCAAGGAAGACGTAGTCAGCGGCGCTGACGAGCGCCTTCTCGATCATCGTGGGGTTGGAGCCGGGGACGGCGAGCTCGGAGCGCTGCAGGCGCTGCTTCTTGAGCGGGTAGAGGGTGAAGCTCATCGGAAGTTTCCTTGTTGATCTCGTAGATTTCTAATGGCGCCGGTCGCAACCCTGCCATGGCACGGCGAAACCGGCCGGCGGAACGGGAGCCGGGAAAAAAGTCCGGCGGTGCTTCTGAAAGAAGCACCGCCGTTGTTCATCAGGCCGCCTTGGCCTTCGGCAGCTCGGCTGCCTTCGTCGAGGTCTTGTTGAAGTATTCGGCGGCGGCACCGGTGCCCGAACCGAACTTCACCGGCACGCCGCAATCCTTCATGGTCATCTCGACCGCGAAGAGAACGCCGCCGACCATGAACTCGTCGAGCGAGCCGAGATGGCCAATGCGGAAGACGCGGCCGGCAACCTTGTTCAGGCCGACGCCGAGCGAGGTGTTGTAGCGATAGTATGCCGTCTTCACGATCTGAGCGCTGTCGATGCCTTCAGGAGCGAGGATCGCCGAGACCGTATCGGCGAGGCGGTGATGACGGGCAAACACGTTCTCCAGACCTTCTGCGAAAATCAGGTCGAGAGAGCAGCGCAGGCCCTGCAGCAGCTGCGTGGCAGGCGTGTAGGGGAAGTAGCCGAGGTCGTTCGTCTTGATGTGATCTTCCCAAGCGAGGAAGCAGCGCGGCATGCCGCCGTTTGCCTTGTTGGCGTCGAGCGCCTTCTGGCTGACGGCGAGGATGCCGAGACCCGTCGGCAGCATGAAGCCTTTCTGCGAACCGGAGACGCAGCAATCCACGCCCCACTCGCCCATGCGCATGTCGAGCGATCCCACGGACGACACGCCGTCGACCATGAGGAGCGCCGGATGCTTGGCGGCGTCGAGCGCCTTGCGAACGCCGGCGATGTCCGACGTTACGCCCGTTGCGGTTTCGTTGTGCGTCGCGAACACGGCCTTGATCTCGTGAGCCTTATCCTTGGCCAGGATGTCGGCGTACTTCTCGAGCGGAACGCCCGTGCCCCACTCTTCGTCACAAAGCTCGACCTTCAGGCCAAGGCGCTCGGCCATGTCGACCCAGAGCAGCGAGAACTGGCCGAAGCGGCTCATCAGAACCTTGTCGCCCGGCTTCAGCGTGTTCTGAATGGCCGATTCCCAAGCGCCCGTGCCGGACGACGGGAAGATGAACACGCGCCCGTCCTTCATCTTGAAGACCTTCTTCAGGTCTTCGAAGATCGGCAGCGTCAACTTGGGATATTCGCCCGAGCGCATGTCGATCATCGGCACGTTCATGGCCATGCGGACGGCGTCAGGGATGTTGGTCGGACCCGGGATGAAGAGATGCGGCGTGACGGACATGATCAATCCTCCAGTCTGTCGTTCGGAACTCGCGGCGGCGTCGCGAAGTCGAGCGTCTCTTGAGTGGACGCCTTCAGGCGCGGCATTCGC
>JALOTA010000046.1 GCA_025458125.1 Hyphomicrobium sp. | reverse complement strand
CGCAGCATTTCCGTGTCGTCGAGCCGTCCCGCTTTCGCAAGCCAGCCGAACACTGGCGGCACGCAGATGGACGACAGGTCGACGGCCGCCGCGACGGTCGGCGGCAACACCCGAGGCAGGTTTTCCGAAAGCCCGCCGCCGGTGATGTGCGAGAGCGCTTTGACCCCGCCGTCCGATGCTCCGCCCGTCGCTTCGATAGCTTCGAGGATGGCTTTGACGTAGATCCGCGTCGGTATCAGCAGCGCCTCGCCGAAGGTGGTCTTTGGCGACCACGGCGACGGATCGCTCCAGCCGATGGCCTCGCTCTGCGCCAGCCTCCGCACGAGACTGTAGCCGTTCGAGTGGACTCCTGACGACGGCAAGCCGATCAGCACGTCGCCAATGCCGATATCGGCGCGCGGCAGGATCTCTCCTCGTTCCACCGCGCCGACCGCGAACCCGGCCAGATCGTAATCGCCCTTGTGATACATGCCGGGCATTTCGGCGGTCTCACCGCCGATCAGCGCGCAGCCGGCAAGCCGGCAGCCTTCGGCAATCCCAGCGACGACGTCCCTTGCAACGGGCACTTCGAGGTGGCCGGTCGCATAGTAGTCGAGAAAGAACAGAGGCTCCGCGCCCTGGACCACGAGATCGTTGACGCACATGGCGACGAGATCGATCCCGATTGTCGAATGACGGCCGCTGTCGATGGCGATCTTGAGCTTCGTACCCACCCCGTCGTTGGCAGCGACCAGGATCGGATCGCGAAAGCCCGCGGCTTTGAGATCGAACAGACCCCCGAAACCTCCCAGGTCGGCGTCTGCACCGGTCCGCCGGGTAGCCCTGACGAGTGGCTTGATCGCATGGACGAGGGCGTTGCCGGCGTCGATGTCGACCCCGGAATCGCGGTAGGTGATCGGTTGGGCCTGATCATTCGGCGGGAACGGGTTGTGCGTCACGCGGGGCAGACGGCGCGGAACGATGCGGAAGTGCCGCATCCCGATTTTCGCCCGATTGCTCGCGAGAACATGGTCCGCGCTCTATCAGCTTGGGCGCCGCCCGGCAACCGACGGCCGCTGGCGAGGCTGCACGAAACGTCCCCAACTTGTTTCAAGTACAAGGTTTTTGCGAATGTGTGCGACGCTCAGAGCGCCTCGCTTGGTGATGTCGGCGATCGGGACGATTCTGGTGCTCGCAACCCATGCACCGTCAGCTTGGGGTAAGCCGGCCGCCGACCGGGCCTACACCGTCGCTAATTACCCTGTGGAAGCGCGCGCAGCCAATGCCGTAGCGGCGAAGGATGCAGCTATAGCGGATGGCCAGAAGGCCGCCTTCCGTTCGCTTCTCAAGCGCATCGTGCCGGTCACGGCCTATCGCGAGATGGAACGCATCGCAGCCACCGACCCCGCGCCGCTCATCGACGGCGTCGCCATCCGCTCCGAGCGCAATTCAGCCACCGAGTATATCGCGAGCCTCGACTTTACCTTCCAGGCGGCCGAGGTCCGCGAATTGCTGAACCGCCAGGGTGTCCCCTTCGTCGATGTTCAAGCCCCGGCCACCGTCGTGATCCCCCTGACGCGCGATGCGAAATCTGCCGCCGGGCCATCGGGCGAATTTCGTCCCGCCAGCGGCACATGGAACACCGTCTGGCCGACGCTCGACCTGCAGAATTCGGTATCGCCCCTCAAGATAGAGAATGCGAAGCCGGAAATTGGCGCCGACACGTTTCGCGGTCTTTATGACGATTCCACGCTCGCCGCTTCAATCATGACGTTGGCTGCGGCTTACGGAACCGATCAGGTCGTCGTGGCCATCGCCGAGGTCGATACGGAGGGCCGGCGGGTGAACGTGTTGCTCGCCGGGCAGGATGCCGTGGGACCGTTTGCGTTGAAACGCGCATACCGGCTCAGCGACGGCGATCTGGCCTACACGCTGGAGCTCGCCGCCGTGGTGTCGCAGGGCATTCTCGAAGGCCGCTGGAAGGCCGTCAGCAGCGGGGCGGTGGCCGTCGCTATGCCCGCAGGCGGTGCGGGCGACGAAGTTTCTTTCGATGCCCAGTTCGCTGGCAAGGACGAATGGAATGCCATGCGCCGTGTGCTGCTCGAAGCGCCCGGCATCGACGATATTCGCATCGGTACCGTCTCGGGCGGCAGTGCGTCCGTCAGCCTCAAGTATCCCGGGGGCGGCCCCGCCCTGGCCCGGACCCTCGCAGGCTACGGGATCTCCCTGACTGACATGGGCGGTCTGTGGGTGATGCGCCAGGGTCCATAACGTGGCAGGGGCGGTAATTGTTTTCCCGGCAGAGACTTGCCCGCGACGGCCAAGCATGGCAGCTGTGACCTCATAGCCGCGCAAGACCCAGTAAGATCCCGCGTCTCGCCTCTGATCCCGATTTTCCAAGCATAAGACGAAGTCCTGCCCGTGAGCCTTCCAAACATCATCACGACCGGCCGTGTCATTCTCGTACCGGTCATCTTTTGGCTCCTCGTAACCGGCCAGTCGCAACTCGCATTCTATGCCTTCCTCGTGGCGGGTCTTTCGGACGCCGTCGATGGCTATCTAGCCACGCGCTTCGACTGGAAGACGGAACTGGGGTCCTACCTCGACCCCATCGCCGACAAGCTGCTCTTCGTCAGTATGTTCGTCGCGTTCGGGGTCTCTGGAGCGCTGCCGCTGTGGCTTGTAATCGCCGTCGTGTCTCGCGACATTCTGATCGTCGCCGGTGTCGTCCTCGCCTGGCTCATGGACCGGCCGTTCAAAATGAAGCCGCTGGGTGTCAGTAAGGCCCATACGGCCGCGCTCGTGGTCTTGGTAGCGGTCGTCCTGGCCGACCAGGCCTTCTCGCTTGGACTGGATACTCTGAAGATCCTGCTGATTGGCCTGACGGGCGCGTTGACGTTCGCGTCTCTCGCGGCCTATCTCGATCTGTGGCTGAGGCACATGTCGGCCACGGATGTGCCCGGTTCACGGCCGTGATGACTGCGCGTTGCGCCGGTGGCGGCGAATGCCGAAAGCGAGCCCATGAGTGAAACGGAGCCCAAATCCGTCACTGAGCCAAAAGCCGGCCCTGAGCAGCTCGTCCTAGATCTGCCGCACCGGCCCGCCCTGGCGCTCGAGGATTTTCTGGTTGGGCCGTCAAACGAGGCTGCCGTTGCGCTTGTGGATGCCTGGCCGGACTGGACGGCCCGCGCCGCCATCGTCGTGGGCCCCACCGGTTCGGGCAAGAGCCATCTGACCAATGTGTGGCGGCTGAAATCGGGTGCCGGCAGTATCCCTGCGACTGAACTGGCGGAGAACGCGATCGGGGAAATCGAAACCACCGGCGCCCTTGCCGTGGAAGACCTCGACCGGGGCATTGCCAGTGAACGGGTGCTTTTTCACCTGCTCAATCTCACGAAAGAAAAGGGCTTCGCACTTCTTGCGACATCGCGCATCGCACCGGGCGACCTTGAGGTTACGCTTCCAGATCTGCGCTCACGCCTGCGGGCCCTGCCGTTGGTTCGCATCGAGGCACCGGACGATCACATTCTGAAAGCGGTCCTGGTGAAGTTGTTCACCGACCGCCAGCTGACCCCTGAACCCCACGTTGTCGGCCACCTGGCGCTGCATATGGAAAGATCGTTCGAAGCTGCCCAGAAGGTGGTCGAGGCCTGCGACCAGCTGGCACTGGCGCGTCAGCGCAAGGTCACCCGTCCGATTGCCGCCGAAGCGCTGGAACGTGTGCGAACTTCCGGTCTCGCCGTTGGCAAGAGCTGACTGTCATGCAATCGTCGCACAGAGCGGTCCTAAGTCGGCCTCGCCAAAGCAATCGAAGGTGATGGGCATGTCGACAGTCAAGGGCAAGTTGAAGACCGCATCCAGCCAGCCAGGAACGCAAGCGACCGCGTCGCCGCCCTCGGGAACCGACCGTTTCTACAACCGGGAACTGTCGTGGCTGCAGTTCAATCGCCGCGTTCTCGAAGAAGCTCAGAACGAAAACCACCCTATTCTCGAGCGGCTGCGCTTTCTTTCGATCTCGGCGTCCAATCTCGACGAATTCTATATGGTGCGCGCCGCCGGCGTTTACGGCCAGATCGCGGCCGGCGTCACCACGACGACTCAGGATGGACTGACCCCTTCCGAACAGCTCGCCGCCATCAATAGCTTCGCGGCAGCCCTCGTCGCCGACAAACAGGCGATCTGGCGTTCGATCCGGAGTGAACTGGAGGGTGCGGGAGTAAAGATCGTTGAGCCTGACGAGTTGACCGCTTCCGAACAGGTGTGGGTCGAGAACCTCTTTCTCACCCATATCTTCCCTATTCTCACGCCCATCGCGATCGACCCCGCCCACCCGTTTCCGTTCATTCTCAACAAGGGACTGACCCTCGCCGTCCACCTCCACCGCCAGTCGGACAACAAAACGATGAGCGGCCTGATCCCCATTCCAGGCCAGCTCGAACGCTTTATTCGCCTCAGGGCCGAGGCGGGTTCGGAGAAGCAGATCCGCTTCATCCAGATGGAGCAGTTGATCGGCATGTTCCTCGAACGGCTCTTCATGGGTTTCGAGGTCAAGGCCAAGGGTGCCTTCCGGGTCCTGCGCGACAGCGATATCGAATTGCAGGAGGAAGCGGAGGACCTCGTACGATCCTACGAGACGCTGCTGAAGCGCCGCCGACGCGGCATGGTCATCCGTCTCGAACTCGAAAGCCGGATGCCGGAACAGTTGCGCCGTCTCGTGGCCGAGGAATTGGAGGTCGGAGAGGAAGCGGTCTTCGTCAAGGATGGGGTTCTGGGGCTTTCCGACACCAGCCAGCTCATCGTGAATGACCGGCCCGACCTGCTCTTCAAGCCCTTCAACATACGCTTTCCCGAACGTATTCGCGAATTCAACGGCGACTGCTTCGCGGCCATCAGCAAGAAGGACATCGTTGTTCACCATCCCTACGAGAGCTTCGATGTCGTCGTTCAGTTCCTCCGTCAGGCGGTGAACGATCCCAACGTCATGGCGATCAAATGGACGCTATACCGCACGTCCCGCGACAGTCCGATCGTCCAGGCGCTGAAGGAAGCGGTCGAGGCCGGCAAATCGGTGACGGCGGTGGTGGAGTTGAAAGCCCGCTTCGACGAAGCAGCCAACATCCGCTGGGCGCGTGATCTCGAAAATGCGGGAGTGCATGTTGTCTACGGCTTCATCGAGCTGAAGACCCACGCCAAGCTCGGCGTCGTCGTGCGGCGGGAAGGCTCTGAATTGACCACGTACTGTCACATCGGTACCGGCAACTACCATCCGCAGACGGCAAAGATTTACACCGACCTCTCCGTGTTCACCCGCGATCCGGCCATCGCCCGGGACGTCACGCGCATCCTGAACTTCGTGACCGGCTACGGCAATCCAGGCGAACTGGAGGTGATGTCGGCCAGTCCCAACGGTATCCGGGAAAAAATTCTCGAACACATCCGCGAAGAAATCGGCCATGCCAAGGCGGGCCGTTCGGCGGGAATCTGGATGAAGATGAACTCGCTTGTCGATGCGCAGATCATCGATGCGCTCTATGAGGCAAGCGAAGCGGGCGTTTCGATCGACATCATATGCCGCGGCGTCTGTTGCCTCAGACCCGGAATCGCCGGTCTGTCCGGCAACATTCGAGTCAAGAGCATAATCGGCCGCTTCCTGGAACATGCACGCATTTATTGTTTCGGTCGCGGCGAGCCGTTGCCATCACCCAAGGCTGCAGTCTACATCTCCTCCGCCGACATGATGCCCCGCAACCTGGACAGGCGCGTCGAAGCCATGCTGCCTATTCTGAACCCGACGGTACACGAGCAGGTCCTCAATCAGATCATGGTCGCGAACTTGATGGACAATCAGCAGAGCTGGCGCATCCTCGCCGATGGTTCGTCGGAGCGGATCATCCCGGCACAGGGCGACGTGGCATTCAATGCCCACAAGTACTTCATGACCAACCCGAGCCTTTCGGGCCGTGGTCAGGCGTTGAAGACCAGTTCGCCGCCGAAGTTCCGGGTGCGAGGTGCGGATTGAAGCAGGGATCGGACGTATCGAGCCTGATGCAGATGCTGGGGAGCGCCCGCCGTGCGCGCGACCTGCAGCCCGTCGGCATCATCGATATCGGCTCCAATTCCGTCCGCCTCGTGGTTTACGAAGGCGCGGTGCGTTCTCCGACGCCACTGTTCAACGAGAAGGTTCTGTGCGGGCTTGGCCGCACCGTGGCGTCGACGGGCAGGCTCGGAGCCGAAGCAGTCGAGCGCACGATCCAGGCGCTCACGCGTTTCAGTTCCGTCGCACGCATTCTCAATGTGAAGACGTTGCGGGCCTTCGCCACGGCAGCCGTGCGCGATGCCGCCGACGGTCCCGCCTTCATCGCGCGGGCGGAGAAAGCCTGCGGCTGCGATATCGAGATTCTCTCGGGCGAACGTGAGGCAGAACTGGCAGCCGCAGGCATCCGCATGGGGTTTCAGAATCCTGATGGATTTGCAGGAGATCTGGGCGGCGGCAGCCTTGAGCTCATCGACATCGGCGGCGATCAGCTCAACGAGGCAGCGACATTGCCGCTCGGCGGTCTTCGCCTTATCGACGAGACGGGTGGCAAGATCGATGAGGCGGTCAAAATCGCCGACGAGCAGCTGCAGCGGATCAACTGGCTGGGCAAGGGCAAGGGCCGGCCGTTCTATGCCGTGGGCGGTACGTGGCGCGCGTTGGCCAAGCTCCATATGGAGCAGACGCAGTATCCCTTGCGCATCATGCAGGGCTACACGATCCCGGCTCGTGACGCGATCCAGTTCTGCGAGAGCATCCGCCGCACCAAGAAGATCGCCGCACTTCCGGGTATCGAGGAAGTCGCGCGCGCCCGTCGTGAGGCGCTCCCCTATGGTGCGCTCGTTCTCGAACGCCTTCTGCGTCAGATGCAACCGTCCGCTGTCGTCTTCTCGGTGCATGGCGTGCGCGAGGGTCTTCTCTACAGTCTGCTCTCGCCCCATGAACGCGCCAAGGACCCGCTGGTGAGTTTCTGCGAAGAGTTTGCACGTCAGCGCTCCCGGTCGCTGGCTCACGCACTCGAGCTGTGTGACTGGACCGACCAGATCTTCGACAAGGATGGTCTTGACGAGACGCCGGACGAACGCCGCCTGCGCCACGCCGCCTGCCTCGTCTCCGATGTCGGATGGCGGGTCCATCCCGATTACCGGGGCGAGCAGAGCCTGGACAAGATCGCTCACGCCGGCATGAGCGGCATCGACCATTCCGGCCGCATTTTCATGGGCCTTGCGATCTTTTTCCGGCATGCCGGCGCTCAGAATACGGTTGCCGATGGACTGCCCGATGCCCTGCTCAGCCGGATCGACCGCCGGATGCTCAAGCGTGCGCGAATTCTGGGCGGTGCCCTGCGCGCGGCTCACATGATTTCCATCGGAATGCCGGGCGTGATCGATCAGACGCGACTGACTTTCCGGGGCGACAAGCTGATACTGACCTTACCGAAGGACCGGGCTGGACTCGACGGCGAACGCTTGCGCCGCCGGTTCGAAAGCCTGGCAGCCGTACTCGGGCGCATCGGTGAAATTCGCATCGAACGCTGAAGGGAGGGGAGCGTGGCCGACGACCCCTATCTGGTTCTGGGCGTACCGCGCTCCGCGACGGATGATGAAATCCGGCGCCGCTACCGCCAGCTCGTGAAGGAGTTGCACCCCGACGTCAATCCATCCAAGCAGGCCGAGGAACGCTTCAAGAAGGTGACGGTCGCTTTCGATATCGCCGGCGACCCCGTGAAGCGCAAAGCCTACGATCGCGGCGAGATCGATGCAGCGGGTGACCCGCGCCGGCCGGCCGGGGCCCGCGCCGGAGCCGGGGGCTTCGCAGGTGGAACCCGCTGGAGCACGGGCGCCGGCGGCTTCGACAGCGATGATCCGTTTGGCGACATCTTCGCCGGTTTCCGTGGCGCCGGTTCCCAGACACGCGCGCGCCGCGGCCAGGACGTGCGCTACACCATCGACCTCGATTTCACTGAGGCGGCGCTGGGCGTCGTGAAGCGGGTGACATTGCCGGGCGGGGGAACCCTCGATCTGAACGTCCCTTCGGGCGTCGTGGAGGGGCAGGTGCTGCGGTTGAAGGGCAAGGGACAGCCCGGCGCCAATGGCGGACCTGCGGGAGACGCACTCGTCGAAATCCGTGTTCGCGCTCATCCGCTTTTCAAGCGCTCGGGTGAAGATGTGACGATCGAGGTCCCGCTCACGATCGACGAAGCCGTCCTGGGGGCGAAAATCGAGGTGCCGACGTTGACCGGGCGGGTTCATGTGACGATCCCGCCCGCCACCAGTTCCGGCAAGACGTTACGCCTCAAAGGCAAGGGCATCACCAATGCCACGTCGGGGGTGACGGGCGACCAGCTCGTCTCGATCAGGATCGTGATGCCCGAGAGCGTCGATTCCGAGTTGCAGGAATTCTTGTCGCGGTGGCGTGATCGGCACGGCTACGACGCCGGCCGCCGCTAGCTTAAGTCCGGTTGACGGCCGACAGGACGCTGACCTCGCCCCGTGACAGCGTCAGCGCCAGTTCGCCCCGCTTCAATCGAAGGGCATCCTCACCGAAAAGCTGGCGGCGCCATCCCTTGAGGGCGAGCACATCCGGCTCGTCTTCGGCGGCAATCCGCTCCAGTTCTTCGGCATCTGCGATGAGTCGCGGCGCGACCCCATGCTTTGCGGCGGCGGCTTTCAGCAAAACCTTCAGTAGTTCGATCGTGGCGCCCGCCTCGGCTGAGACGGGCCGTGCGTGGTTCATCTGCGGCAGCGATTTGGCATCTCGCGCCAGGCCAGCCTTGACGGTCTCGATGATGTCTTTAGCGCGCTGCGAGCGGGAGAACCCGTCGCTCAGCGTGCGCAATCCTCCGAGCTGTTCCGCCGTGGTCGGCATCTGGTTGGCGATATCATAGAGCGCCTCGTCGCGAAGCACACGGCTGCGAGGAACGTTCTGCGCCTGTGCCATGCGTTCGCGCCATGCCGCCAGCTCGATCAGCACGCCGAACGCCTTGCGGTTCTTGGTGCGCATCTTGAGCCGCTTCCACGCATCCTCCGGCCGCGTTTCATAAGTCTCCGGATGCGTGAGATCAGCCATCTCTTCCGCCAGCCAGGACGTGCGCCCGGTGGCGTCGAGCTTGCCCTTCAGATGTCGGTAAACGGGACGCAGATGGGTCACGTCGCCGAGCGCGTAGACGAGCTGGTTGTCGGAAAGGGGACGCCGGCTCCAGTCCGTGAAGCGGGACGACTTATCGATGTCGTGCCCGGTAATGTCTTTGACGAGGTTCACATAGCTGACGCTGTCGCCATAGCCGCAGACGGAAGCAGCGACCTGCGTATCGAAAATCGGCGCCGGTATCAGGCCGGCCTTCGAGTACATGATCTCGATGTCCTGTCGCGCGGCATGAAAAACCTTGGTCACGCCGGGATGGGCCATCAGCTCGTACAGGGGCTTGAGTTCGATCCCCGGCGCAAGGGGGTCGATGATCGCTTCGACTGCGTCGGATGCGATCTGGATGAGGCAGAGTTCGGGCCAGAACGTCTGCTCGCGCATGAACTCCGTGTCGACCGTGATGAAATCGGCGGAAACGAGGCGCTGGCAGACAGCCGCGAGATCGGATGTGGAGGTAACGACTTGCATGCGGCGCCTGTATACAACAGATCGCAGCCCGGGGAAGCCTCAGGGACTGCGGCGTGCGGTCTGCCGTCCCGGTTCGCGGGATCTCGGTCGTCCGGTCAGGTGCCAGTCTCGCCCGAGACGACAGGCCCCGCATTGAACATCGTCATCTCTTTGAGCAGATTATCGACGATGCGGGCCAGATCACCAATCCGGTGGACACCGGGATTGGCCAGTATCGTCCCGAGTTCTCGAGCGAGGGGGTGTTCGGTGGCCGGCTCTTCCGATGCAACCGTTCCGTCCTGGGTGTGTTGATCCTCGAGCAGAGCTTCGAGTGCGACGATATCGGTGGCTTCGATCGGCATGTCTCTGAAAACTCGCGGAATGAGGTGAATGGGCAGCATTCTCCGAACTCTTAACCAAGTGTGCACGTTCAAGTTTAACGCCCGGTTACTGCAACGGCGAATATGGGGCGGTGGCTCTTCAGGCCCTGTCCCGCATCGGCCGCGCCGCGTCACCCCGCCCCGGCTTGACATTCACCATACCCCGTGCGCTTCTCCGCCCCGATTTTCCCCACAGCGACCAGGGACTTTGGGCCATGACCGCGGCCAGCCTTCACCGTTATCGATCAACCACCTGCGGCGGCCTGCGCGGCTCCGATATCGGCCGATTGGCCCGCCTGTCGGGCTGGGTACACCGGGTTCGTGATCATGGTGGCGTTCTGTTCATTGACCTTAGGGATCACTACGGGATCACCCAGGTCGTCGCCGATCCGGATTCCAAGGCATTCAAGACGGCGGAGACCCTCCGTTCGGAATGGGTCGTGCGCATCGACGGCAAAGTGCGCCAGCGTCCCGAGGGCACCAGCAACGCCGAACTCGCGACCGGAGAGATCGAAGTCTACGCCACCGACATCGAGGTCCTGTCAGAGGCCAAGGAACTGCCCGTTCCCGTTTTCGGCGAGCCCGACTATCCCGAAGACCTGCGCCTGCAATACCGCTTCCTCGATCTGAGGCGCGAAACGCTGCACGCCATCATCATGAAGCGGCTGGAGATCGTCAGATCGATGCGCCGCCAGATGCACGACGCTGGTTTCAACGAGTTTCCGACCCCAATCCTGACGGCCTCTTCGCCGGAAGGCGCTCGTGATTTTCTCGTGCCGTCGCGCATTCACCCGGGCAACTTCTACGCGCTGCCGCAGGCGCCGCAGCAGTACAAGCAGCTGCTGATGGTGTCCGGTTTCGATCGCTACTTCCAGATCGCGCCGTGCTTCCGCGACGAGGACCCGCGCGCCGACCGGCTTCCAGGCGAGTTCTATCAGCTCGACGTGGAAATGAGTTTTGTCGAGCAGGAAGATATCTTCCAGACGATGGAACCGATCCTGACGGGTATCTTCGAGGAGTTCGCGGACGGCAAGCCCGTGACGAAAACCTGGCCTCGCATTCCCTATGACGAAGCGATCGCCAAGTACGGCTCCGACAAGCCGGACCTGCGCAACCCGATCGAGATGCAGGACGTGACCGAGCACTTCCGCGGCTCCGGCTTCAAGGTCTTCGCAAACATGATCGAGAAGGACCCCAAGGTGCGCGTCTGGGCCATTCCAGCGCCCGGCGGCGGCAGCCGCGCCTTCTGCGATCGTATGAACTCTTGGGCTCAGGGCGAAGGTCAGCCGGGTCTGGGTTATATCTTCTGGCGCGAAGAGGAGGGCGCTGCAGGTGCGGGCCCCGTCGCGAAGAATATCGGACCGGAGCGGGCTGCGGCCGTCCAGTCGCAACTCGCGCTAAAAACCGGAGACGCCGTTTTCTTCACCGCCGGAAATCCGGCCAATTTCTACAAATTCGCGGGTTTGGCCCGCGATCGCATCGGACACGAGTTGAAGCTCGTCGATGAAAATCGTTTCGCGCTGGCCTGGATCGTCGACTTTCCATTCTACGAGTGGAATGAGGAAGAAAAGAAAGTCGACTTCTCTCACAACCCCTTCTCGATGCCGAAGGGAGGCCACGAGGCATTGCAAGCTGCCGAGACGGCTGGGCGCGACGCACTTCTGGCCTTGAAGGCCAACCAGTACGACATCGTGTGCAACGGCTACGAAATCGCTTCCGGATCGGTGCGCAACCACCGGCCCGAGACCATGGTGAAGGCGTTCGAGATCACGGGCCTCACGCGCGCCGACGTGGAAGCACGCTTCGGTGGTCTCTATCGCGCATTCCAGTATGGTGCGCCGCCCCACGGCGGCATGGCGGCGGGCATCGAGCGCATCGTCATGCTGCTTACGGGCTGCAAGACCGTGCGCGAAGTGGCGCTGTTCCCCATGAACCAGCAGGCCGCGGACCTTTTGATGAATGCCCCGTCGGAGGCAAGTCCCAAGCAGTTGCGCGAACTCTCTATCCGCGTCGTCGCGCCGGAAAAGAAATAACGAATTCTTAAAGAAGAACCGCCCGGATGCGGCGAGCACCCGGGCGGATCAATTTGACGATGCAGATGATTTCAGCTGCAGCGGCAGACCATGCGCGGACGGCCGGGGCAGATGTGGCAGAGACGGCGTTCCGTGCGGTTCTCTAGCAGGTTCGGCGCGGCGCTCACTGAGCTCCCGCCAATCGGGCTCTGGTTGGCCGAGGCCGGCGCAGTGAAGGCGAAAGCGGCCACGGTGGCCAGCATTGCGATACGGATCATCCAAAATCCCCTGATTTTTCGTTTTTGGCGCGCCGGCGGATGCCGGGGGCTTCCCGTTATTTGCGAATTCGGACGCCCGACTTCCAATCGGAAGCTTTGACGACGCTGATCGGAAAACCCGATTGATGCGGCAAGTTAGTCGGACCTATGCAACAAAAAAGCGCCCACCGTTTGAGCGGTGGGCGCTGTTCAAGACAACGATCAGGCGGTTAGTTGGTCGCTGCGGCCGGGCGGGGCGGCATCTCGACGCCAACCATGACGACCTTGCCGTCCTTCATGGCCGTTCCGGTCCAGCGGCCGTCGGCTCCGCGCGAAAGGTCCGAGACCTGTGTGTAACCGCGGCCGATGAGAACCTTGCGGGCAGCGTCTGCGCTGGCAGCAGAGTTAAGCGCCGAAGTGAACGCAGCCGAATCGGCCCCGCTCGATTGACCCTGTTGCGCATCGCCGGCGAAAGCAGCGCCGACGAGGCCCGTGGAAAGAGCGGCCGTGAGGACAAGAGTGCGGTTCATTTCAATCTTCCTATCGTATGTTCTCGGGACATCTGTCTTTTGGGGCAAGGCTTTCGGTAGCGCCTGACCCGTGAAGCGGATTTAGGGTCAGGAGAAGCTCACCGCCACTCACGTTGCCGTTGGGATTTGAACGCTCGCCGTGAAAGCCCGTGAGGGAAAAGTTCACGTTCTCACGACATTACCGGATTGAAATGTTCGATTGTCGAAAACACAGGGCGCGCCATAGCTATGGCTTGGCTGAAGCCATTCACAAGAGTTTGAGATCGAATGTTTGACGGATAAGTCGGCGCACCATAAACGGGAAAAATCCGGTCTATCGCTGGTCTGGCTTCCGCGCCGTCGGCGACCTGCGCCGATCAAAAGGTCACCGATGCGCCTCTCCCTGATTTGCAAAGACGTGGTGGCTGATCCTCAAGAGGTCCCGGACGTCGAGGTGACGGGCGTCAGCGCCGACAGTCGCGCCGTCGGTCCGGGCGACCTCTTCATTGCCATTCCGGGCAACAAGGCCGACGGGGGTCGCTACCTTGCCGATGCTGCTGCCCGGGGCGCGGTGGCTGCAATCGCAGCGACAGCAACCGCACGTCCCGCCGGTTTGGGCATTCCGCTGCTGCAAACTCCCGACCCGCGCGTCGCACTCGCCAGGATTTCGGCCCGCGTTTACACAGGTCAACCGGACACCGTCGTCGCCGTCACCGGAACCAGCGGCAAGACCTCCGTGGCGGAATTCACGCGCCAGATCCTTGCAGCGTGCGGTCGCCGGTCCGCCTCTCTCGGCACAATTGGAGTGGTGACCTCCGCTTCGACCTCATATGGCTCGCTGACCACCCCTGATCCGGTCACCTTGCATAAAACGCTGGCGGCCCTGGCGTCGGACGGCATCACCCATCTCGCGATGGAGGCGTCTTCGCACGGGCTCGATCAACACCGGCTGGATGGCGTGGCCATCAAGGCCGCGGCCTTCACCAACCTCGGCCGGGACCATCTCGACTACCACCCCACCGTCGATGCTTATTTTGCGGCAAAGATGCGGCTGTTCGAGGATCTCCTGCCGCCGGATCAGCCGGCGATCATCAATCGCGACGGCGCCTGCTCCGCCGAAGCCGAGGCCATTGCGCGCCGAACGGGCCGGCAGGTTTTAACCGTGGGCCGCAACGGCGACACCATAACGCTCGTTTCGGCTGAGCGAGCCGGCTTTGCACAAAGGCTCACGCTACGCATCGGCGAGACGGTCGCGGCGGTGGATCTGCCGCTCGTTGGAGCCTACCAGGTGGAAAACGCGCTCGTCGCTGCGGCTCTGGCGATGGCCGTTGGAGAATCGACGGAAGATGTGATCGCCGCCATGGCCGCGCTGAAAGGCGTCAAGGGACGGCTCGAGATTGTCGGGGAACATCACGGCGCGCTCGCCGTCGTGGATTACGCTCACAAGCCCGAGGCGCTGGCCGCAGCCTTGGACGCCTGTCGGCCGTTCGCCACCGGGCGGCTCATCTGCGTCTTCGGATGCGGCGGCGACCGTGATCGCGGCAAGCGACCGATCATGGGGCGCATCGCGGCCGATAAGGCCGATGTCGTCATCGTCACGGACGACAACCCGCGCAGCGAACAGCCGGCGGCCATCCGCGCGGAGGTTCTCGCCGGTGCGCCGGGCGCATTGGAAATCGGCGAACGCGAACTGGCCATCCAGCGGGCCGTAAGTATGATGGGCCCAGGCGATGTCTTGCTCGTGGCCGGCAAGGGTCATGAAACCGGCCAGATCGTTGGTGACACGGTGCTTCCATTCTCCGATCACGAGGTCCTGGCGGAGGCGATGGGAGACCCATGAGCCGCATACCCCTGTGGTCGTTCGACGAACTCTTGGAAGCCGCAGTTGGCCGGGCGTCGGGCGCCCCGTCCCGTCCGATAACCGGTGTTTCGATCGACACGCGCACTTTGGAGCCGGGCGATCTGTTCGTGGCGCTGAAAGACCAGCGCGACGGACATGATTTCGTCGGTGCTGCCTTTGCAAAAGGCGCTGCGGCGGCTCTCGTAGCGGACTCATATGTGGCGGGTGACGATGACGGAGCGCTGATCCGCGTGGCTGATCCGCTGCGCGCTATTGAGGCGATCGGCCGCGCATCCCGCGCCCGGCTGTCGCCGGATGCTCGCGTCATCGCCGTCACCGGTAGCGTTGGCAAGACGACGACAAAGGAGATGCTCCGTCTGGCATTCTCCGCCATCGGTCCCACGCACGCGTCCGAGAAATCCTACAACAACCACTGGGGCGTTCCGCTGACGCTGGCCCGCATGCCCGCCGCCACGCGGTATGCTATCTTTGAAATCGGAATGAACCATGCAGGCGAGATCACGCCACTCACCGAAATGGTGCGGCCGCATGTGGCGCTGGTCACCATCGTGGCCAACGCTCACATCGAGAATTTCGCGAACGAAGAGGGCATTGCCGATGCAAAGGCGGAGATTTTCCTCGGCCTCGATCCCGGGGGAACCGCCATCATCAACCTCGACAACCGGCATGCAAAACGGCTGATCGGTTCAGCCCGTGCGCGGCGGGCGCATGTCACCGGGGTTACGAACGATTTGCGACCTGCCGACGCCGCTTCGGCCTATGGCGTCGATGACGTGGTCGCGCTTGCAAGCCATTGCATGACGGCCACAGCGAGCGAGGGAGAAGCCATTCGCGCCGGTCACCGGAACAACCTCAGGTTCTCAATCGGCACTGTCGGCATGCATATGCTGATGAACGCACTGTTCGTGACCGGAGCGCTCGACGCCGCAGGAGCCGACACGCCCCGAGGTCTGGCGGCCCTTGCTGCGTTTGCGCCTCCGCCGGGTCGCGGTTGCCGCACGCGGGTTCCTGTTCCGGGCGGTGAAATTCTCGTCATCGACGAAAGCTACAACGCCAATCCTGCCTCGATGCGCGCCGCCCTGTCCGTCCTTCCGACGTTGCCGCGCGTCGACTATCCTCGCCGCATCGCGGTTCTGGGCGACATGCTGGAACTGGGGCCTGACGGACCGGCGCTGCACGCCGGACTGTGGGAGGCGATCGACGAAGCCGCCGTCGATCTCGTTTTCGCGGCCGGCCCGCAGATGGCCGAACTCTATGGCCGGGTGCCGCCGACCCGGCGCGGGGCGTGGGCAAGTTCTGCCGCCGAATTGCAAAATAGCCTGCTCGACGCTCTTAAGCCCGGCGACGCGGTGATGATAAAGGGTTCGAACGGCTCGAAAATGGCGCCGCTCGTGGCGTCCATCCTGACAAAGTTCGGCCGTGCCGCCGCAGAAGAGACACGCTCGCCGGACTAGGCTAAAGGTTTCCAGAGCCCGGCTGCGCCGGAGCCAGGGGGAGGGGGAGACAAGACGCATGCTCTACGAGTTGGGGCAGTTCAGCGACCAGATCGGTCTGCTCAACGTCTTCCGCTACATCACGTT
>JALOTA010000045.1 GCA_025458125.1 Hyphomicrobium sp. | reverse complement strand
GGTAGGTCAAATGTGGTACATGCTGCCCTCACACAGGGCGGAGCGACCGAGAAATTCTTGAGCGAGGCCGGGCGCGTTCAGCGCTACCGGCCTGCCTTAGTTGAGGAATTCGGCAAGCCCGACGCTCCGGGTACCTGACGGAACTTTGCGGAAAGACGGAATGGATACCAAGGACACGACCGACAAGACAGCCCGCCCCGGCGCCGCCGGTACCACAGGGTCGGGAGGAGCAGCTGGTGCAGGGACACGCAAGCCGTTGTCACTGCAGCGGACGGTCGAATCCGGTCACGTACGGCAGAATTTCAGTCACGGCCGGTCGAAGCCGGTGATCGTGGAAAAGCGCAAAACGCGCAAGCTGGGGGCAACTGAGGCCCCGGCGCCGGCAACTCCGGCTCCGGTATCGGTCAAACCTGCTCCAACGCCGGCGTCGGAACCGCGGCCGGCCGCTGCCGAACGCACTGAGGCAGGCCGGACATTGCGTCCCGAAGAGCGGGATGCCCGGGCGCGGGCGCTGGCCGAGGCCCGCCGCTTGAGTGAAATTGAAGACAGTCAGAGAGCCGAACGCGGACAAACCGAGGCGGCAGCCCCAGCAGCGGAGATTTCAACTCCCCCTCCGGCTCCTGCCGCGACCACCGTCGTGGCACCCCAGCCGGCAGCGCCCGTCGCCGCCGCTCCAGCATCGGCACCGGCCGAGGCGCGTGCACCGTCTACGACGTCGCAACCGCCGCTGCGGCGCGACGCTACTGCGCCCCGCTCAGAGCAGGCGGGGAATCGTCCATCCGGCCGGTACGAGGGCCGCGCCGGCGCACGCCCGTCCGGCCAGGGCTACAACACGGCTTTCATGCCGCGCGAAGGTGGACGGCCGAAGGAAATCAATATTCCGGTCGCGCGTCCCGCAGCCCCTGCCGAGCGCGCCCCCATTGAACCGCCGAAGGGCAAGGAAATCCGCACCGAGCCGCGTGTTCGCGAGGAGATGACGGAGGACGAGGAAACCCGCGTCATCAAGCGCGGCGGCAAGATCGTTCGCACGCCCGTCAAGACAGCACCCGAGCCGCAAAAAGAGCGTGTCAAGCTCACGATCAACAACGCGTTCGACCAGGAGCAGCGCGAGCGGTCGCTTGCCTCTCTGAAGCGCAAGCGCGAGCGCGAGCGCCTCAAGGCCATGGGCGTTCAGCAGCCCCGCGACAAGATCGTGCGCGAAGTCATCATACCCGAAGCGATCACAATTCAGGAATTGTCGAACCGCATGGCGGAACGCGCCGTCGATTTGATCAAGCTCCTGATGAAACAGGGCGCGATGCATAAGATCACCGACGTGATCGATGCCGATACGGCCGAGTTGATTGTTCAGGAATTCGGCCACACCGCCAAGCGCGTGTCCGAGTCCGACGTCGAGACCGGCTTTATCGGTGACAAGGACGACGATCAGAACCTGCGCGCGCGCGCGCCCGTCGTCACGATCATGGGCCACGTCGACCACGGCAAGACGTCGTTGCTCGACGCCATCCGCCAGACCAACGTGGTCTCCGGCGAAGCTGGCGGCATCACGCAGCATATCGGCGCTTATCAGGTCGCCCTGCCGTCAGGCGAC
Organism: Hyphomicrobium sp.; assembly: GCA_025458125.1. Taxonomy (GTDB): domain Bacteria; phylum Pseudomonadota; class Alphaproteobacteria; order Rhizobiales; family Hyphomicrobiaceae; genus JAGVSR01. The sequence goes on along the minus strand of JALOTA010000045.1, from coordinate 22,610 downwards.
AGGATCACGTTCATCGATACGCCCGGCCATGCCGCGTTCACCGCGATGCGGGCGCGTGGCGCGAAGGTGACGGATATCGTGGTCCTCGTGGTTGCGGCCGACGACGGCGTCATGCCTCAGACGGTCGAGGCCATCAACCATGCCAAAGCGGCCGGCGTTCCGATGATCGTCGCGATCAACAAGGTCGATAAGCCTCAGGCAGACCCCAACCGCGTCAAGACGGATCTGCTCAGTCACGAGGTCGTGGTCGAGAGCATGGGCGGAGATACGCTGGAAGTGCCGGTCTCGGCACTGAAGCGCACCAACCTCGACAAGCTCCTGGAAGCCATTCATCTCCAGGCCGAAGTGCTCGATCTCAAAGCGAACCCCGACCGCACGGCGGAAGGTATCGTCATTGAAGCCAAGCTTGAGCGCGGCCGCGGTCCGGTCGGAACAGCGCTGGTTCAGCGCGGTACGCTGCATGTCGGCGATATCGTCGTCGCAGGCACGGCGTGGGGCCGCGTTCGCGCGCTGATCAACGACAAGGGCCAGAACATCGCTGAAGCCGGCCCTTCGGTTCCCGTCGAGATCCTCGGCTTCGACAGCGCACCGGAGGCAGGCGACCAGGTCGCCGTCGTCGAAAACGAAGCGCGCGCACGAGAGATCACTGATTACCGCATCCGCAAGCGCCGCGAGACGCTGGGGGCGGCCGGTTCCAAGAGCACGCTCGAGCAGATGATGCAGCAACTCAAGGAAGCCGGGAAGAAAGAGTTCAACCTGCTCATCAAGGGCGACGTGCAGGGTTCCGTCGAAGCGATCGGCGGAGCGTTGAAGAAGCTCGGCACGGACGAAGTCGAAGCGCGCATCGTACATTCGGGCGTCGGCGGCATCACCGAGTCGGATATTGCGCTGGCCGCGGCTTCGAAAGCCGTGGTGATCGGTTTCAACGTCCGCGCCAACGCCCAGGCCAAGCAGGCCGCTGACGCGGCGGGCATAGAGATCCGCTACTACAACATCATTTATGACCTGCTCGACGACGTGAAGGCGGCCATGTCGGGCCTGCTCGCACCGACCATCCGCGAAGTCTTCCTCGGCAACGCGGAAGTGCTGCAGGTGTTCAACATCTCCAAGGTCGGCAAGGTCGCGGGCTGCCGTGTCACCGAAGGCAAGGTGATGCGCGGCGGCAAGGTGCGCCTGATCCGCGACAACGTCGTGATCCACGAGGGAACGCTGTCGGTTCTCAAGCGGTTCAAGGACGACGTGAAGGAAGTTCCCGTCGGCCAGGAATGCGGCATGTCGTTTGCGAATTATCAGGACCTGCGCGATGGCGACGTGATCGAGTGCTTCAACGTCGAGACGGTCACCCGCTCGCTGTAACCGCAAATCATGATCGACGGGCGCGCCCTGGAAAGCGCGTCGCCCGCCGTCATGTGCAACAGATATTCACCAAGGACGCGCGCGGTCCGATCCCGCCGCGATAGCCGCAATGTCACGCAAGAAAACAGCTTCACCCGCGGGCAAAGGCCCGTCGCAACGCATGCTGCGCGTCGGCGAAATGATCCGCCACAAGTTGGCTGAACTTCTCGTTCGCGGCGACGTCCACGACGACGTTCTCGCGTCACACGTCGTGTCGATCACGGAAGTCCGGATTTCTCCCGATCTGAAGCTTGCCACCGCCTACGTCATGCCGCTTGGCGGCAAGGATACGCAGGCAGTGATTGCCGCGCTGGAAAGGCACAAGAAGTTCATCAGGGCGGAGGTCGCCCACACGTTGAACTTGAAATATGCCCCCGATATCCGCTTTCGCGAGGACGAGAGCTTCGACGAGGTGAGCCGCATCGACCAGTTGCTCCACTCCGACAAAGTCCGCCGCGACGTCGAGAAGAAATAACACATGGCCCGCCGTAAGAAAGGTCAGCCCATTAACGGCTGGCTCACCCTCGACAAGCCGCTCGGCATGACGAGCACACATGCCCTCGCCCGCGTGAAACGCCTGTTCGACGCGCAGAAGGCCGGACACGCCGGTACGCTCGATCCGCTGGCGACAGGCGTACTTCCGATCGCGTTCGGCGAGGCGACCAAAACCGTCTCGTTCGCGGTCGATGGCGAGAAGTCATATGCATTCGCGGTCCGCTGGGGCGCGCAGACATCGACCGACGACAAGGAAGGCGAGGTGACGCACACCAGCGACAAACGGCCTTCGGAAGGCGATATCCGTGCTCTGCTGCCGCGTTTCATCGGTACGATCATGCAGACACCTCCCGCATTTTCTGCCGTCAAGATCGACGGAGAGCGTGCCTACGATCTCGCGCGGGAAGGAGCGGAGGTCTTGCTCGAGCCGCGGCCAGTCGAGATCGCCGACCTGCGTCTCGTCGATATGCCACAGTCCGATACCGCGGTCTTTGAAGCCGATTGCGGCAAGGGAACCTACGTGCGCGCCATCGCGCGCGACATGGGTCGTGAGCTGGGCTGCTTCGGCCACGTCATTGAACTCCGCCGCACGCGTGTGGGCACCTTCGTGGAGGGCGACGCCTGGAGCCTCGAGGAGCTGGAAAATGAAGCGGAAGCCGGTCGCCATCTCGATCCGGACGGCCCGTTGCTTCCCGTCGAAATGCCACTCACAGGATTGCCCGAGTTGATGGTCACTCCGTCCGATGCGTCCAAGCTGGCGCGAGGAATGGCCGTACTGATCCGCGGCCGCGACGCACCGGTTCTGTCCGGTCTGATGTACGCGACGTGCCAGGGTCGCATCGTGGCCCTTGGCGAGGTGGAAAAGGGGGCGCTGCACCCCATTCGCGTGTTCAATCTGGGCTAACGGCAACACCTCGTTGGAGAAATGACCGGAAGCACGCGGCGTGCGTTGACCCGCTGTGGCTGCTCCCCATAATGCCGATGTCTTTTGCATTTCGGGCTTAGGAGTACAGCGGATGAAGTGGGTTCAAGGTGTGAGTGCCGCAGCGATGGTCCTGGCGCTTGGCGCGACGGCCGTTCAAGCCGAGTGTGTGAAAAAAGGCGCCGTGGCGACCGCCGGGTCGGAAGAGTGGGCCAAGTGGTACGCGCTAGAAACGACTGTTCAGGCGCTGAGCTGGGGCTTGTGGCCGGGCTTTCTCTCCAACGGGAAGGTCGAGGGTTATTCCGTCGACGATAAGTACTCTTGCAAGCCCGATGGTGGCCAGGTGACCTGCCGGGCGGCTGTCACCTTCTGCAAAAAGTAAGGCGATCGGGCACGAAGCGTCGAAAAACCGCTTCGCGACGTCCCGGACCCCATGTATAAGATCTCGCGTCGCGGGCTCTTTCGGGCCCGCGACTTAGTTTTTGCGACCCGGCTGGACGACATCCCGGCCGTGGCCGACCCTAGGGATCCGTAAAAGGCATCCCCTACAACTCCAATCTGAAAGGAGAACCCGATGTCGGAAGTGGCACCACACCGTAAAGCGGCGAAGGCCGAAGTGATCAAGGCCAATGCAACCAAGGCCAATGACACGGGCTCGCCGGAAGTGCAGATCGCGGTTCTGACACACCGCATCAATGAGCTGACCGATCACTTCAAGGCTCACAAGAAAGATAACCATTCGCGTCGCGGTTTGCTGAAAATGGTGAGCCAGCGCCGTCAGTTGCTCGACTATGTGAAGCGCAAGGACGAAGCGCGTTATCAGAGCATCATCGAGAAACTCGGCATCCGCCGCTGATGCGCGCACGAAAGCCTATGGTGGCTTCGGCACACCGGGCGCCCGCGCGGATGGCTCTACGGATTACCTGACAAGCTGTCGCGCCGGGGGATTGAAACGCTTCCCGGCGCGATGCGCATTTGTGCTAAAGACCGCACCGCAAACAAATGATCGAAGAACCGGAAACGAAAGCTGACAGACATGTTTGATATCCATCGCGTCGAGATCGAATGGGGCGGGCGCAAGCTCAAGCTCGAAACCGGGCATATGGCCCGCCAGGCCGACGCTGCCGTTTATGCCCAGTATGGCGAAACTTCCGTCCTCGCGACCGTGGTTGGCGCAAGGAATGTAAAGCCCGGCATCGACTTCTTCCCGCTCACTGTAAACTATCAGGAACGCACATACGCCGCGGGCAAGATTCCCGGCGGCTACTTCAAGCGCGAGGGCCGCCCTTCGGAGAAGGAGACGCTCGTTTCGCGTCTGATCGACCGTCCCATTCGCCCTCTTTTCGTCGAAGGATTCAAGAACGAGGTCCAGGTCGTCGTCACCGTTCTCTCGCACGATCTGGAGAACGACTCTGACGTCCTCGGCATGGTTGCGGCTTCGGCCGCGTTGACGCTTTCCGGCTTGCCCTTCCTGGGTCCGATCGGCGCGGCCAAGGTCGGTTTCATCTCGGGTGAGTACGTCCTCAACCCGATGATCGATGAAATGACCGAGTCGGCCCTCGATCTCGTCGTCGCCGGCACGCAGGATGCCGTGATGATGGTCGAGTCGGAAGCCAAGGAGTTGCCCGAGGACGTGATGCTGGGCGCGGTGATGTTCGGCCATCGCCACTTCCAGCCCGTTATTCAGGCGATCATCAAGCTGGCTGAAACGGCGGCAAAGGAGCCGTGGGACATCAAGATTGCCGACAAGGCCAAGTACTACGATCAGGTCAAGGCGATTGCGGGCGAGACGCTGAAGAGCGCCTTCTCGACGAAAGAGAAGGGCAAGCGCAACGATCTGGTCGGGGAGGCCAAGAAGAAGGTCTTCGAAGGCATCCAGATTCCCGACGATCCGAACGAGAAAGTGCTGCTTGGAGACGCCTTCAAGGCTCTCGAAATGGATATCATGCGCGGCGACGTGATCAAGACCAAGCGGCGCATCGATGGTCGCGATCTGGTGACGGTCCGCCCCATCGTTTCGGAGGTTCATGTGCTGCCGCGTGCTCACGGTTCGGCGCTGTTCACGCGCGGCGAGACGCAGGCTCTGGTCGTCGCGACGCTGGGGACCGGCGAAGACGAGCAGTACGTCGACAGCCTGGAAGGCACCAAGAAGGAACGCTTCCTTCTTCACTACAACTTCCCGCCCTTCTCGGTTGGCGAAACGGGCCGCATGGGCTCGCCTGGCCGCCGCGAGATCGGTCACGGCAAGCTTGCCTGGCGTGCCGTCCGTCCGCTTCTGCCGCCGCACGAGGAGTTCCCCTACACGCTTCGCGTGGTCTCGGAGATCCTGGAGTCGAATGGTTCATCTTCGATGGCGACCGTTTGCGGATCTTCGCTCGCGCTTATGGACGCCGGCGTACCACTGAAGTCGCCGGTTGCAGGCATCGCGATGGGGCTCATCAAGGAAGGCGGCGACTTCGTAGTCCTTTCCGACATCCTCGGTGATGAAGATCACCTCGGCGACATGGACTTCAAGGTGGCGGGAACGACCAACGGCGTCACCGCGCTGCAAATGGACATCAAGATCACCGGCATCACCGAAGAGATCATGAAAGTCGCGCTGCGGCAGGCGAACGAAGGACGTCTTCACATCCTGAACGAGATGTCGAAGGCGCTGACGGGAGCGCGCGAGGAACTCGGTGAGCACGCGCCTCGTATCGAGACGATCAAGATTCCGACCGACAAGATCCGTGAGGTTATCGGCTCGGGCGGTTCGGTCATTCGCGAGATCGTTGCGGAATCCGGCGCCAAGATCGACATCTCCGACGACGGAACCGTGAAGATCGCTTCGGCAAACCGCGAATCCATCGAAAAGGCGCTTGCGCGCATTCGCGGCATCACGACGGAACCTGAAGTCGGCCAGATCTACAAGGGCAAGGTCGTCAAGATCATGGAGTTCGGCGCTTTCGTGAATTTCTTCGGCGCTAAGGACGGTCTCGTGCACATCTCCCAGCTGACTCAGGGCCGCCCTGAGACCGTTGGCGAAGTCGTCAAGGAAGGGCAGGAAGTCTACGTCAAGCTCCTGGGCTTTGATGATCGCGGCAAGGTCCGGCTCTCCATGAAGATTGTCGACCAGGCGACCGGTCAGGAAATTCCGCGAGCGCCGGGCGAACCCGAGGAAACCTTCTCCGCCGAGCGCCCGCCCCGCCGCGACCGGGACGGCGGACGCGGCCGGGATCGCGGTCCGCGTCGCGAACGCGACTGAGATCACAGTTGAACTTGAGACGGGCGGTCGAGAGGCCGCCCGTTTTCATTTCGCGTCTCACTTTATCCACGCCCCGGCCGGCCCCTCTATTCTTGGCTCCTACAAATTGAGCCGAGGACCATCGCCGTGGACGAAACTTCGAATTTGCTTCTGCCTTACATCCTTGCTGCTCAGGCTCAGAAGCATGTCACGCACAATGAGGCTCTCCGGAAGCTTGATGCGCTGGTGCAGATCTCCATTGTCGATCGGGACCTCTCCTCACCGCCATCCAATCCCACCGACGGCTCGCGATACATCGTTGCAGCCTCTCCAACCGGAGCGTGGACCGGTACTGCCGGAAGGCTCGCCGCCTGGCAGGACGGCGCTTGGGCAATCTACCAGCCGCGCAACGGCTGGCTTGCGTGGATCGAAGACGAAGGAATAACGGTTGCCTGGAATGGTTCGGTCTGGGTTTCTACCGGCGGAAGTGTCAACCCCGCGCCGCTGGTCGGCGTGAATGTAACCGCTGACATGACCAACCGCCTCGCGGTGTCGTCCGTGGCGTCGCTGTTCAATCACGCCGGCGCCGGCCACCAGATGAAGATCAACAAGAACGCGGCGGCGGATACCGCGTCGATCCTGTTTCAGACGGGCTTCTCTGGCCGCGCGGAAATGGGAACCGCGGGAAGCGACGATTACTCGTTCAAGGTTTCGCCGGACGGAACGAACTGGTTTACCGGCCTCACGATCAATCGCGCGACAGGCGCCTGCACTTTTCCCAACACAACTTTCGGAGGCGTGCCCGACGGCGACAAGGGCGATGTGACGGTGTCCGGTCTGGGAACGGCGTGGACCATCGACGCCGGCGCCGTGACCAACGCCAAGCTGGCCGCCGTGGCGACCGCCACATTCAAGGGCCGCGTCACGACGGGCGCGGGCGCGCCAGAGGATCTGACGGCCACGCAGGCGGACGTCGCTCAAGGGTCTCGCTCCCGCATCGGGCGGCGGCACCGCGAACTTCCTGCGCGCCGACGGCACATGGGCCGCGCCTCCAGGTGGCGGCGGCGGCGTCACGGACGGCGACAAGGGCGACGTGACGGTGTCCGGCGCGGGCGCCACCTGGACGATCGATGCGGCCGCCGTGACCAACGCCAAGCTCGCTGCGGTCGCAACGGCGACGTTCAAGGGCCGCGCGACAGCGGGCGCGGGGACGTCGCTCAAGGGTCTCGCTCCCGCATCGGGCGGCGGCACCGCGAACTTCCTGCGCGCCGACGGCACATGGGCCGCGCCTCCAGGTGGCGGCGGCGGGGTCACGGACGGCGACAAGGGCGACGTGACGGTCAGTGGATCTGGTGCGACCTGGACCATCGATGACGCAGCCGTGACCAACGCCAAGCTGGCGACGGTGGCGACGGCGACGATCAAAGGCCGTGCGACGGCGGGAACGGGAGCGGTCGAGGATTTGAGCGCGGCGCAGGCGCGGTCGGTTCTGAGCGTGCGTGAGGCTCTGACAGCCAACCGGACATACTTCGTCCGCACCGACGGCAGCGATAGCAACACCGGCTTGGCGAATACCTCAGGCGGCGCGTTCCTGACCATTCAGAAGGCGCTAAACGTCTGCGCGACGATCGATTTCAACGGCTTCACGGTGACGATTTCAGTCGGCTCCGGCACGTTCGCGGGGCAGTGCGTCATTCCGAAGACCGTTGGGCAGGCAGGCTTCAACGACCTGATCATTGCGGGGGCTGGCGCGGCCCTGACGACGCTCTCGCATAATGCCGCGAGCGGCGTGATTGTCAGCGAAGGCGGCGGCAGCGCGCGGCTGACCGGCGTGACCCTGACCAACCCGCACGCAAACGGTTTCAACGCGATTTCTGGCAACGGGTCCTATCTCAGTCTCGGCAACATAACGCTCGGCGCCGTCGGCGCGAGCGGCATTCACCTCGCGGCGGTCAAGGGCGGCAACATGGATGCCGAGGCCACGACGATCACCGTGACGTCAAACGCCGCGTTCCTGCTTTACGCGGAGTCGAATGCCTATCTTTCGGTGCGCGGATCGACCATCGCGCACGGAACCCGGACCTACAGCGTCACCGCGCTGGCTCAGATGGGCGCCATCATCCGCCATGACAGCGTGGCGAACACGGGATCGGTCACGGCAACGCAATACATCGCTTCAACGACTGGCGGCATTCAGACCTACGGCAGCGGTGGCGTTGCCGGTAACGTCGCCGGATCGGTCAGCACCGCAGGATGGTTCAATTGATCTGGTACAATCCGAGCGACTGGTTCTGGATCGTCGGCGGGGACGAAAGCCGCGCATGGTCGAGCGCGGCCGGGGCGTATGTGGGCGTTTGGGATCAGGCACTCGGCGGTGCAGAACCGAATTCAGCCCTAGCTGCACTCAAGATCAAGTCCTGCAGTTCCGGCGTCTTGCTGATGGAACCGGCGTAAACAGCCATGGCGTCACTTTCCGAAATGGCTTCGGGAACGTCTTCTGCCGAATGCAACCCGTCGCCGGCAAAAAAACCCAAAACGACGGTCGGGGTTTCCTTCAACCGCTTCAGCGCATCGACCACGAACTCCGCTTCTTCCAGGAACGCGCATTCGACGCTTTGGAATTGGCCGCTCTGCGCGATCGCGGTCGAGACAGATCTTGTCGCCTGGGCCGAGGCGGGACCGATCTTCGAACCGTGTCCCACGACTAGAAGTCGCACCGCCGATGGCAGCCAGTTTCTTTCACGAGCGGTTCGCAAGGCGAGCGAAAGCATCAGGCCGGGCAACCGTGGATCTGAGCCCAGCGGTTGAAAAAAATGCACATCCACAGGGAGTCCCATCGCGTCGATCCGCTGCGGCAGAACCTTGCTGGTAAAGTATCCGTCCGACATGAACATGGGATAGACCGCAAGGCATCGCGCGCCGCCTTCAACCGCCGCGATTACGACGTCCTCTAGAGACGGTTCGCCTCGAAGAACCCCCGATGAAACACTTTTGAATACCGTCCTGTCAGATAGGGCAGAGGCATGCGAAAGCAGCGTCGAATTCGGCTGGTCCCCGCCGCGATCGCCGTGAGCAGCCAGGATGAGGGCAACATCGCAGAGCGGTATGCCTTTGCGGGCGGGGCTCATCGAGCTTTTCAGCGCGGCCTCGACGAGCGAACGAACATTGGGATCGAGGGGAATTTCGAGAGCTGCGCGCCTGGCACCCTCCGACATCTTTCGCCACGTCTTCTGCAGAATGCCAATCATCTTACTTGCATCGTGCTGGGCAGAAAAATCGACGGCATAATGCTGCAGGAAAACCAGGCACGCGACGTCTTCGAGGGCCTGCGCCTCCGGATCGGTCTTCAGGTTTTCTTTGCGGATGAGACTTGCCACTCGAGACGTCACATCATCGGAAACATCGCATTCCTTGAGGATTGCTGCGGTCCACTCCGCATGGCGCTGTTTCAATTCACCCCGCCAGCGGTGATAACCCGCGCGGTCCATCGGAAATTGGTTGCGCGGAATCGTCCAACGGCGCAGATGCTGCGCGCGTACCGCCATCTGGAGCGCGTCGGATGCATCCGGTACGTGTCGCGCCAGCATCGCGCTCATGCGCTCGGAATAGACGAGTTCGGCCGGCCGCGGAATGCCATCAATGAGAATGAGATTGGGATCTTCCGCGTTGGCTTGGTCTATCCGCGATATGACATGCTGCAAGGGTGTCATTGGTCAGGCTCTGGTGATCCGATGCGCGTATATGAACTACGATGCCGAAAATGCGCAAGAAATCCGATCTGCCGGTCAAGACCTGCAATTCCTGCGGGCGCCCTTTCGTTTGGCGCAAAGCCTGGGCGCGCGTGTGGGAGGAGGTTCGCTATTGCTCCGACCGGTGCAGACAGAGCAAAGGCAAGGTCAACCCGCCTTCGCCCCCCAGGGTTTGAGTTCGCTGAGGATACGCCGGGCGTCGTTGCGTACCGCTGTCTGTTCTTTTTCCGGAAAGCGGCGCCATGTTGCAAAGATCTGCGCCATCCGCGGGTTGCGCGCGAGACGATCCGCATGCCGATCCAGGAAATCCCAGTAGAGAGCGTTGAAAGGACAGGCGTCGGCCCCCGTCCGCTTCTTGACATTGTAGCGGCATGAACCGCAGTAGTCGGACATCTTGTTAATATAGTTCCCGCTGGCGGCGTAGGGCTTCGAAGCAAGGAGACCGCCATCCGCGAACTGGCTCATGCCGAGCGTATTCGGCATCTCCACCCATTCGTAAGCGTCGGCATAGACAGCCAGGTACCACTCGTGGACTTGCCTGGGATCAATTCCGGCCAGCAGCGCGAAATTGCCTGTCACCATGAGACGCTGGATGTGGTGTGCGTAGGCATCGGACTTCGTCTGGCCTATCGCGGCGCGCAGACAATTCATATCTGTCTCGCCTGTCCAGTAAAACGCCGGAAGGGAACGGTCCGCACCCAAAGAGTTCAGGCCGGCATACTCCGGCATCTTCAGCCAGTAGATGCCGCGCACGTATTCGCGCCATCCGATGATCTGCCGGATGAAGCCCTCGGCAGCATTGAGAGGCGCGAGCCCCGCGCGATAGGCGTCTTCCACACGCCGGCAGACGTCGAGCGGATCGAGAAGTCCCGCGTTGATCGCGATCGAAAGTATCGAATGATAAAGAAACGGCTCCGACGCCAGCATGGCGTCCTGGTAGTCGCCAAAATGCCGGAGCCCCGTGTCGAGAAAGTGCTCAAGCTGCTTTTCCGCGTCCTCCCGCGTGACAGCGAACCAGAACGGTTGCAAGTCGCCGAAGTGATCGCGGAAACGGGCCTCGACGAGGTCCAGGACCTCACGCGTTATTCGGTCCGGCTCGAAGCGCGGAGGCTTGGGAATGAAGAGGTCCGCCTTGGCCGGTTTTCTATTCTCGGCGTCGAAATTCCACTGCCCGCCTTCAGGTTCGTTCCCGTCCATCAGAAGTCCGGTCTTCCGCCGCATCTCGCGATAAAAGAATTCCATTCGCAGAGATCGCCTTCCGCGAGCCCAGGCGGTGAAGTCCGGTGTGGAGCAGATGAAACGGTCGTCCGGCAAGATACGCACCGGCAAACCGGTGTCGCGCCCCCAGTCCTGGATGATCTGCACCACCCGCCACTCGCCGGGTTCAGTCACCACGATGCCGCTGGCCTTGATCTCGCGCGCGATGCGGGCGACTTCGCTCGTGAAGCTTCCGCCATTCTTCTCGTCGTCAAGACGCACGTAGCGAACGCGCCAGCCCTGGCGCCGCAATTCTTCTGCGAAATGCCGCATGGCCGAGAAAACAAACGCAATCTTCTTCTTGTGATGCCGGACATAGGTAGCTTCGTCCATGACTTCAGCCATGAGGACGACGTCGCGGCTTTTGTCCGCCGCCTTAAGGCTCGACAGCCCGAGGCTAAGCTGGTCCCCAAGAATGGGGATGAGCGCCGGGCCGGGGGCCGCGGTCCGGTGGGCGGGCATTGGGCCTCTTGGTATCCGGTTAGAGTGGAGCCTTGAATACGAAGAAGGCGCCCGCGACGATCAGCGTGAAGCCGACCAGATGGTTCACTGTGAAGGCTTCTTTCAAAAAGACCACTGAAAACACGGCGAAGACCGCCAGCGTGATCACCTCTTGGATGGTCTTCAACTCGGCCGCCGTATAAGTGCCATGCCCGATGCGATTGGCAGGAACGGCAAGGCAGTATTCCACGAAGGCGATTCCCCAGCTCACCAGAATGACCGTGATGAGCGGCGCCGACTTGAACTTCAGGTGCCCATACCAGGCGATTGTCATGAAGACGTTCGACAGGACGAGAAGGATGATGGGCGCGAGCCATGCGGGCGGGACAAGCGAGGTCATCGGAGGCATACCTTGATAGGACGGTCTGCGGGCCATGGGGCGGCCGATCAGCCAGTAGCGGTCAGGCGACCGTCATGCAACGCCGGGTCGCCGCAGGCCTCTGCCCGGAGCCGCCCAGCCCAACGTCCGTCGGCCATTGAAAACCGCCCCCGGCCGCTGTCATGGCGCCCCGGCTCTGCTATAAGGAGCCCGCGCCGCACCACGACGGTCCCGTAGCTCAGCCGGATAGAGCGACAGTTTCCTAAACTGTAGGTCGCAGGTTCGAGACCTGCCGGGATCGCCATTTACATTAGATGTCGAGCACGATCGCAGTCGCCGCGGCCGGCACGACGTGTTGGCCGGGTCACCCCGCAATGAACGGCCGATCGGCGCTTGGACCGGCTAACCCGTGGCACCTTGCTAGGCTCGCGCATTGCCACCCCCGCTTGAGCATGGTGACGTGACACTGACAGAGCAACGGGAACCGACCGCTGCCGTCGCCGGAGGCTTTAGCAGCCAGGGAGTGGCGTCGTGGCATTTCTATGCGCGGAGGCCCGGCGAAAATTTCTAGTAGGAGGCCGGCTGATAAGGAATCTTTTGAGCCAGCTTTCCCGGCGCCGGATTAGAGATCGAGCACGTCGTGATAAAATGGCTATTTGAGCTGCCCGATGCACCAGGAATCCTAAAGGTACGGTATTTCCACGGCAGAAGCCGATCGGATATCGGCGCAAAGTCCTCGGCCGTCAATTTCCGGCACACCACATAGGCCCGAAAGCGATTTAAGGCGTCCGCAAGTTTGAACGTCTGAAACGTTCCCCCCCCCTATTCGCCTGGGCGGGATGAATCAAAAGCAAAATCAGACCAAGCGCAATCAACGCTTTCATTGTTCGCCCGCTATTCGCGGTAGGTACCCCCTGAATACCGAACCCTTGCTTTGATTCCTGCTGGCGACGATCGTTCCACCACTTCTGCGGAAAAAACTTCTGACATTGGGCAGTCCCAAGCCTGATCCCTTTCCGTGAGGCTTTGTCGTGAAAAATGGATCGAACACCCTTGCCAGTACGTCATCCGTCATGCCGGGACCTGTATCGAAGACTTCAAGGACCACGTAGTCTCCGATGTCCAGCTCGCCGGCAACTGCGTTGCGGGCGACGATGGCTACGCGTCCGCCATCAGGCATCGCATCCCGCGCGTTCTTGACCAGATTCATTACTGCCATTTCGAGCGCATGCTGGTCGGCCAGGCAGGCTCCTAAACCCGGCTCACGAACGACAGTGAGCTCGATCTTGGGTCCGAGCAATGGGATCAGGATATGGGCGAGATCGAATACCACCTCGCCAATATCGAGAACGATCTGTTCGTGGGTCTTTCCGCCGGCAAAGTCGACGAGCTGATGGATGAGAGTGGTCGCGCGCTGGGCATCTCTTTGGATCCCTTGAAGGTTCGAGTAAGCAGGAGCGGTCGGCTGCAACTCACCCAGCAGCGCTTCGGTCCGGCCCAGGATGCTCGTAAGAACATTGCCGAAATCATGCGCCAATCCAGCAGCCAGCTGTATCGCCGTCTGCTCAGGACCGGTCTCGGACTCATGATGAAACGTCATATTCGACGCCATGATTTTTGCCGCATGCTGGAGGGATTTCGCTTCAAGACTCTCACCAACGGCGAATCGCAGCAATAGAAAAATGGTTAATTTAATCAATTGCAGGGGCGTCGGCAGATCGAGGAACCATTAACGGGCAAATAGAACGAAGCGGCCGGCATCGACAATTGCGATTCGCCATGGATCGAATAATCGATCAAGTAGTAGGAGTTGCTGCCAGTGAGCGCACGGCGCGGCCAGCTGCGACACGGCCGGATGCCGGTTGCTTTTCCAGGAGTCGGTCGTTTCGAAGTTGGCCTCTATGCCGTCGCGCAAACGAATGCGCAGACCCGAAGGTCCGGACCGTATCGGGCGGCGACCACACCGGCAGGCTTCAGGGGCCTGCCGGAAACTTTTCATCCGCAGGTATGGTGGCGGCTATTGGGACTCGACCTTTGTCCAGGTCTTGTCGGGATTGAACAGCCTGATCCGCGCCGCCTCGGCTGCCGTGTCGGGCCCCAGGTCCTTTTGGTAGACCACGCCGTCCTGATTGACGATGAAGGTCATGACGCCGGAATTTCCATAATCGGCTGGCGTCGCGATCAATCCGAACCCGCCGATCATCCGATCGTTGACGATGTAATCGCGCGCACCGTCCGTTGCGCTGGGGCCTTGGCCGTAGAGCATCCGATAGAGATAGCCGTGGTAGGAGGTCTGCCCGTCGTCACGTTTGGCGCGGCCCTTGTAGCCTTCGCTTTGCGCCTTAGCGACGAGTGGACCGATCGGGCTGTCCGGTTCGCCCTCCGCTGTCTCCCAGTAAAGGCCATCCTTGCGGCCTTCGCGGCTCATCAGCCGCCGGGCATACTGAATGCCCCGGCCGTCGCGGGGCTGCTCAGCGTACTCGAGTTGCGCGGCCACGTAGGCGCGCATGACCTCGATGGCGGAAATTTCATTCTCGCCGATCCGCCGGGTCAAAATCTGATCGACGCCGGCTGCCACATCCCACTTCCACTGGTCGCCATCTTTGACGAGCGGAATGGGAAATGGAAACTCGTCCTTGCCGATCACGAGGGTCGATTTCGAGTCCCCGTCGGCTTGCAGGGAATGAGCCTCGTTGAAGGCTTCGATGAAGCGTGCCCGGCGGGCGGCGTCCGCCACGTCGTCGCCGGAACTGGCGATATCCTGTCCGTCAACTCCAAGCACGGACACAAGTGCGTCGCCGGGGTTGTCCGCGCGGAGAGCGTCGACGAAGGCCGTCACGGCGTCGTCGGGGGATTTGTAAGTGGCAGCCTCCTGCGCGCGGGCTGGGGCCACGGCCACCATGATGAGCAGGAGTGTCGTTAGAAACTTACCGAAGGTGGATGGATTTATGCGGCGCATGAGGTCAACTCCGATATCGAAAGAGAACAAGCTGGAATGCGCCGTCATCGGCGCCCGCCCCGGCCTCCTCCTCCAACCCGGCCTCCTCCTCCGGCCCGGCCACCGCCAGCGCGCGCCTTGGGATGGGCGCGCGCGGCCGCGCGGCTGGCGCCGCCACGGTCGACATGCTTTTGCACCTGTGCCTTCGGCTTGACGTCCAGCGCCTTCGGCGTTGGCCGGTCGATCTTCTTGATGTCGCGTGTCTGCGGCTTGATATCTCGCGTCGCCGGTTTGATGTCCCGCGTCGGCGGCTTGATGTCCTTGGTTTTCGGACGGTCGATGTCCTTCAGCTTGTTACCCGCGGCAGCATTGTCTTTGAGCTTGTCGCGGCTCAGATCAAGATCCTTGGTCTTGTCTTTAAGTTTGTCTCGGCTGAGATCGATATCCTTGGTCTTGTCTTTCAGGTTGTCGCGGTTGAGATCGAGATCTTTCGTCTTGTCCTTGAACTTGCCGTCTGAGGTACTGCCGAGCTTGTCCTTGACGCGGTCGATGTCGCGCGACTTGTCCATCGCGCCCTTGTCGAACCCGCTGAAATCCTTGCTCTTGTCGCGAAGGTTGTTGTCCTTGGCGAATTTGTCTCGGGTCGCCTTGTCCCGGTAAGGCACCGGCCCACGATGAACCGGATTATGCTGCCACGTGTTGTTCGTGATGGCCGGCCGGTTGATGTTGATGTTGTTATAGCGGTTGATGTCGATGTCGATGTCGCCCCGTCTCCAGTCGAAGCGGTTCCAGCCCCAGATTTCGTTGGCGATCGCAAACCCGGCCCCCCAGAAGAGGCCATTGACGAGGCTCGCTCCCGGATACCAGTTCCAGTAGTAGGGCGGGTACGACGGATACCACCAGGATCCGTAGACGACGGTCGGCTGGTAGACTGGGACATAAACGTACTCAGGTCGCGCCGGCTCGATGACGATGTACTGCGTCTTGGTCTCGGGATTGACTTCCTTTTTGACCGTCTGCTGCTTATTGCTTTGCAGGTTTCCTGCCGCATCAGCCTTCTGGCGCAGAAACTGAACGCGCGCGAAAACATCATCTTCCTGCGCCAGGAAAGCGTCGCCGAGGCCCTGTGTCCATTCCAGCTGATCGCTCATCATGGTCAGGACTTCGGGGAACAGGGTGAGCGCCTTGATGCTCGGATCCCAGGGCTTTGCTTCAAGGGCCTTGGCCAGCGCATCACCCTTCAGCTTCTTGTTCTGGGGCTCTTTGATCCAGCGGGCGGCCTGTACAACGTCGAGCGGATAGGTGGACGCCATAAGCACGTTCGCCAGCACCTCGTCGGGATAGAGGGCCACCGGCGCGAGCATCTGATCCAGTTGCTCGGTACTGAAGGTCTTTTCAGAAGCGTCCTGGCTGAAGGCCTGCTGGCTGGTGAGGCAACCAAGCAGGAAGGCGAACGCGCAAATTGCCGCCGTCAATGATCTTTTGAGCACCGAATACAAGCCCCCGGATGTGTCAGATAGCAACGCCGGTACCATGAGCGCGCTGGAGCCGTCGCGCAACGGAAAACAGTTAAGGCCGCATGGCCCGCTCGCTCTGCAGGTGGACTCGGCTGCGAGCCTTTAAGGCGACGTTAATCTCGCGTGATGCTTAAATACCTTTGCCGGTCTGGCAGATTTCGTAACGCTCCGGCAAACGGCATCGCTCACATTCGAGCTTCTGCCACACTTCTGTGCGAACGACCCGTGTAGGCCGCATTCGCCCAGCTGCAGGAACCGGGGTGTCTCTTTGCTGCGTCGTCTCCTCTCATTCGTGGTTTGCCTCGCACCGGCCATCGCCGTGGCGGAACCGATGAAGCTTGGCGCGAGCGACTTGAAGGAGACTTTCACCGGGTCGCGCGTCGAACTCGACACGCCGCTCGGGACCACAATTCCGATAAAGTTCACTGGCGACGGGCTGATGAGCGGTAACGCGGGAAGCCTCGCGTCTGTTCTGGGTGCCGAGCAAGACCGCGGCCGCTGGTGGGTCAAGGGCGATCGTCTCTGCTACAAGTGGTTCCGCTGGTTCGAAGCCGAAGAGCAGTGCCTCACGATTCACGTCAAAGAAGAGCGTGTCTTCTGGCGCCGGGACGACGGCAAGAGAGGAACCGCGACGATCGTGGAACGCGCCCCGTCGGTCGTGGTGGCGGAGAAGCCAACCATGCTTCCGCAAAAGGCCACAGGCCGTACCGTCCCTGTTGTGGGCGCGGTTGCCGTGATGAAGCCCAAAGTGCAGGCCCCGGTTCTGAAATCGCCCCCGCGTCTGGCCGTTCGGCCCAAATCGGCCGCGGAGCGGCTGGGAATTCCAGATGAAGCCCCTGCGGATCGCAGTCTGTTTTTCGTAGGTCTCGGTCTGGCCCGCGCGCTGCAATCCCAGTTTGCGGTTTCCTCAGCCGAGGCCGCGCCGGCGCCTCGTGCCAATGCGAAAGTGGCCTCCAGAAAACCGCCTGCGGCGCGAACCGCTACGCTACAGAAGGCCGCTTCTCCTTCACCTCGCCAGAGCCCGCCTGCCACGCTCGACGAACCCGATTCCCGGCCGGTTGACACCTCGCCGGTAGAGACCGCGACAGCCGTCCCTGTTTCTTTCAGCGTCTACGGCGTCGAAGACGATGACGTGCTGAATATGCGGAGCGGACCTTCCGAGGAATATGCGATTATCGGCGTGATCCCGCCCAACGCCACGAACGTTCGGATGGCCGGCAGGTGCATCGCGACATGGTGCGAAATTCAGTTCCGCAACGCGCGAGGCTGGGTTAACCGCTACTACCTCGCCCAGAACTGACGACGACGGACGATCTCGCTTTTTTCGGACGATCAAACCACCGCAAATGCTCATTGCGGCAGCGGCGAATGCGTCGCCCGCAACCGGAGAAGTCATTGTTGCGCCTAGAAAAAGCCAGATTTCGACGCGCCGCACAAAGTGACAATTCAACGGCTGTCAATAACAAACTGATCTGGCGGCTTTTTATGCTCTTGAAAAGATGCTAATGTACCACAGTTAACGAGTGTGTGAGTTGGCGACGTTTTCAGTGAGTAGCGTCATGGTTGATTTAGCCCAGGCCGATTATTCGACCGATGTATTTCCAGACCTCTGCGAGCCGTTCGTTCTTCCGATCGCTCGGAGCTTGGAGCGCGATCCCGACGTCCCCGGGCTGGACCGATTCGTCGACCGGGGGGAATTTCTGTGCCGGGAAGGCGATCAGAAATCCGCGATCTATAAGCTGGAGACGGGCATTCTCTCCGTGACGGCCCGCCGCTCGTTCGGGCCCCCCGAGGTCGTCGAAATGGTTTTCCCCGGCACGTTCGTCGGGCTCGGCTTCCTCGAACATCACATTCACAGCATCATGGCCGTCGTTCCCAGTCGGCTGACGGCCTATCCGCTCTCCTCAATTGGTGAGTTCTGCAGTGGGTCGGCCGATGTTCGCGAACGCCAGGCTCTCCTCACGGAACGCGAATTCGCGGCACGGCGTCGCCAGCTCGATCCTGAGGCTGCCGAGACACCTGTTCGGCGCGTTGCGGCCTTCTTGACGGCCATGCATTACATGAACCGGCACGAGGGGCGCGACGCGGCCTACATCGCCGAGTTCCTGAAGACGGGCGATGTCGCCGCGTTCCTTGACCTGGAAGTCGCGGCTCTTGCCGAAGCTCTTGCAGAATTGAAAGAGCGCGGCCTTGTCGAAAGAGCCGATAACGGCGGCCTTCGTCTTCTCGATCCCGACGCACTGGAAAAGCTATCGGGTACCGCTTGACAGCAGAACAACAGCCGTGACCGGCAGGGGGCCGGAACGGTAACGAGCCTTTGGATGAGAGTGATGCGTTGTCTTCCCCCATTTCTGGCAATTGCGGCGTCGATCGCGATGTCCGTTCCGGCCGCGGCTCAGTCGCTGAGCCTTTTCGGCGGCTGGGATGAGGAGAGCGCGCGCTCCGGAACTTCGCGGAGCACACCGCCGTCGTCGTCCAATACCTATGGTGGTTCGTTCTTCGGGTTTGACCAAGGCCCTGGTGAGCCATTCCCCGCCATCATGGAAGGGGGCGGACGGCCTCAGATCGCCGGTCGTGCGCCGCCAATTGTTCCGTTCTTCTCCAACGAGAAGCCGGGCACGATCCTGATCGACAATTCCAAACGTCGTCTCTACCTCGTGCTCGATAACGATGAGGCCTACGAATACCCGATCTCCGTCGGGCGCGACGGTTTCACCTGGACGGGCACGGAAACCATAAGCCGAGTTGCGGATTGGCCCGACTGGCATCCGCCGGTGGAAATGCGCCAGCGTGATCCGCGGCTTCCCGAACTCATGTACGGCGGGATCAAGAACCCGCTCGGGGTGAAAGCGCTGTTTCTTGGCAATTCACTCTATCGCATTCATGGCACCAACGATCCTAAGACGATCGGCTACGCAGCCTCATCGGGGTGCTTCCGGATGATGAACGAGCACGTCGTTCATCTCGCCGCTCTCGTCGGTGTCGGTACGGTCGTCAAGGTTATGGATCAGCTTCCAGACTACCAGGAGGCTTCGGCCGCACCGTGGCAGGCGAAGTCCTCGGCACTTGGGCGAGGCCAGCGCGCGGCGTCGCCGGTCAACAACAGCTACGACGAAGAATCGGATGTCTGGATCACCCGCTGAAACGCCGGTGCATCCTGCCAAAACACGCGTGCCCGCTTGCTGATGACGGCCGCGTCGTCGGCGGTCGTGAGAAGCTCGAGCGTGCCGTCGTTGCCCGAGACATAGTGGGGATGCCGCTGCAGATAGTCCTCAAGGCTATCAGCGACGATCTCCGGCTGTGAAAGTAACCGCGTCGCGGGCGGCAGATGCCTCCGGAAAAGGTGCTCGACGATCGGAAAATGCGTGCATCCGAGGATCGCGCGGTGGGGAGCCGTGCCATTCGTCTGCGCAAGAACACCCGCGATGCCCTCCGAGACCAGCCGATCGAGTTCCGCGTCCGAGACTTCATTCTCGATGGCGCCAGCCAGTTCCGAACAGATCTGCTGCACCACCGTGACCTTGGGCGTGCGCTTGCGGATCTCTTCCGGATAGACGCCGGCGTTCACCGTGCGCAGCGTCCCGAAAACCGCGATGATGTCCGTCAGGTTCTTCTGCGGGTACTGCGGTGTCGTGACGGACCAGGGCGTCTGGGTGGCGGCTTCGACAGTCGGCGCGACGATACCCAGGACGTTGTGGCCTCTCGCCTTCCATTCCGTTCCGGGAAGCCAGGCTTGCTGAAGCTGCCGGGCTGCAACGGCCGTCGCGGTATTGCACCCCAAGACGACGAGCCGGGCGCCGCGCTCGAACAGTGCCACCGTCGCCGCGCGCGTCAATTCCACGATCTCGACCGACGAGCGGTTGCCATAGGGAACGTTGGCGTGATCGCCGAGATACGTGAAGGAGGCCGAAGGAAAGCGCTCCACGAGCGCTCTCAAAACGGTCAGTCCGCCCAGTCCGGAATCGAATACCCCGATCATGCACGGGATCAATGCGACGCGGGACCGGGCCGCGTCAAGGCAGGGATCACTCGGCGGCTTCGCCGGGCGGACGGCCCTTGACCGCAGCGGAATGTTCCTGCTCGGCCGTCTTGAGCTGATCCAGGGTCGGCATCGAAACCGTGTTATAGCCGCAGTCGACGAAATGGACTTCGCCCGTCACCGCTCCCGACATAGGGGACAGCAGATAGAGGGCGGAGCCGCCCACTTCATCGAGGCTCGGCGTCCGCCGCAGCGGCGAGTTTTCCTTTTGGAAATTGAAGATCACACGCGCGTCGCCAACGCCGGCTCCTGACAGCGTCCGCATGGGACCCGCCGACAGAGCGTTCACGCGGATCCCCTGCGGGCCGAGGTCCGCCGCAAGGTAGCGTACCGAGGCCTCCAGGGCGGCCTTTGCGACACCCATGACGTTGTACGACGGCACCCACCGCGTCGCGCCACCGTAAGACAGCGTGATGAGCGAGCCGCCGTTGGGCATCAGATCCGCTGCCCTCTTGGCGATCTCCGTGAACGAGAAGCACGAGATGACCATGGTGTTGATGAAGTTGTCGCGCGTCGTGTCGGCATAGCGTCCCGACAGTTCTCTTGGATCGGAAAACGCCAGGGCATGAACGACGAAATCGAGCCCGCCCCATTCGCTCTTGATCCGGCTGAACACGCGATCGACGCTGTCGAGGTCCAGGACGTTGCATTCTTCGATGATCTTGGAGCCGAGGCTTTCGGCAAGTGGCACCGCGCGGCGGCCGAAGGCACCGCCCTGATAGGTGAAAGCAAGCTCGGCCCCTTGCCCGGCGAGAATACGAGATATCCCCCATGCGATGGAGCGATCGTTGGCCACGCCCATGATGAGACCGCGTTTTCCGGCCATCAGGGGTTGCGGCTTGGCAAGGTCGAGTTCGGAC
This sequence comes from Hyphomicrobium sp., assembly GCA_025458125.1. GTDB lineage: Bacteria > Pseudomonadota > Alphaproteobacteria > Rhizobiales > Hyphomicrobiaceae > JAGVSR01. The sequence continues at coordinate 1,395 of JALOTA010000045.1, read as the reverse complement.
ATGGGGGGCCTCGTTCTGGCGCCGGGCGCCCGGCCGCGGATCTCGAACCAGCCGGCGCCTTGCTTGTATAATTTCATTTCTGACGACCCTCGTGGCGGAAACCGGAAGAAGTTTCTTCCCGTCCGCCGAGCCGTCACCTGATCGTGTCGTTAACCATCGTGACGGCGGAACACGAGAGTTGCATTTGTTCCGCCGAAACCGAAGCTGTTCGACATCACACAGTTAAGTGCGATGTTGTCGATGCGCTTGCGCGCAATGGGCACGTCCGCGAATGCGGGATCGATCTCCTCGATATTCGCGCTTTCGCACACGAAGCCGTTGTTCATCATCAGCAGCGAGAAGATCGCTTCCTGCACGCCGATGGCGCCGAGAGAATGCCCGGTCAGCGACTTGGTTGCGGAGATATGCGGAATCCGGGTGCCGAAAACTTCGCGGATCGCCGTGATCTCGCGTTCATCCCCGACTGGCGTGCCTGTACCATGCGGGTTGATGTAGTCGATCGCGGGAACGCCTTTGCCGTCGAGCCCCTGCATCGCGATCTTCATGCACCTGACCGCGCCCTCTCCCGAAGGCGCAACCATGTCGAACCCATCAGACGTCGCGCCGTAGCCGGCCACTTCACCGTAGATCTTGGCACCGCGAGCCTTCGCGTGCTCCAGTTCTTCCAGCACGACCACACCGGCCCCTCCGGCGATCACAAAGCCGTCGCGATTCTTGTCGTAGGCCCTCGAAGCCTTTTCCGGCGTGGCATTGAAGTGCGTCGACATCGCGCCCATGGCATCGAACAGGTTCGACAGTGTCCAGTCGAGTTCTTCGCAACCGCCGGCGAAGATGATGTCCTGCTTGCCCCATTGAATGAGTTCGGCCGCATTGCCGATACAGTGCGCGCTGGTCGCGCAGGCCGACGAGATGGAGTAGTTGACACCCTTGATCTGGAACGACGTCGCCAGTGCCGCGGACGGACCCGAGCACATCGCCTTGGGCACTTCGAAGGGCCCGATCTTCTTCGGCCCTCCCGACTTCAAGGTCGTCTCGGCAGCTTCGACGATGGCTCGCGTCGACGGCCCGCCGGCGCCCACGATGATCCCCGTGCGCTCGTTGACGACGTCGCCGGCCTCAAGACCAGCATCACGGATCGCCTGATCCATGGCGATATAGTTCCAGGCGACGCCTGGGTTCATGAAGCGCTTGGGTTTTCGGGGGACGAGACTCTCCCACTCGAGAATCGGCGACCCGTGAACCTGGCACTTGAAGCCGAGTTCTGCGTATTTTTCGGCGCGCGTGATGCCCGACCTCGCTTCGCGCAGGTTCGCCATGACCTCTTGGGTGTTGTTCCCGATCGAGGAGACGATGCCCATCCCGGTGACGACCACGCGCCGCATGCGCTCAAAGTCC
>JALOTA010000044.1 GCA_025458125.1 Hyphomicrobium sp. | reverse complement strand
CGATCTTGCGCCGATGCTGGCCACCCTCGCGGTGGCCGGTGTCGCGGTCGGCATCCTGTCGGGTCTGTTCGGGATCGGCGGCGGCTCCGTCCTCGTGCCCGTACTCTATGCCGCGATGACGGCGATGGACGTGCCCGAAGCGGTCCGCATGCAGGTGACGCTCGGCACGTCGTTCGCCGTGATCGGGCCGACCGGGTTGCGCTCGTTCCTCGCCCATCGCGCACGCAAAAAGGTGGACATGGCAGCGTTGCGGCGGCTGACGCCTCCGGTGTTTGCCGGTGTGGTCGTGGGTGTCGTGCTGGCCAGCGTCTCGTCCAGCGAAACGCTGCGCTGGATCTGGGTCGTGCTGGCCCTGGTGATGAGCGCCAAACTGGCGGCCGGCCGTGACGACATGCGCTTGGCAGACTCTCTGCCGCAATCGCGCGGGCTGGAGGTTGCCGCCTTTATCATCGGCGCACTCTCCGCGCTGATGAGCATCGGCGGCGGCCTGTTCATGGTCTCCCTGCTGATGCTGTTCGGCTATCCCGTCCTCGCGGCGGTCGCCACGTCGTCGGGCTTCGGTCCCATCATCGCGGCCACGGGCGCCGCCGGGTATGTGATCGCCGGATGGAACGCATCCGGTTTGCCGCCGGGATCTCTTGGATACGTCAACATTCCCGCCGCGCTGGTCATGCTGCCTGCCAGCATGCTCTTCGCGCCCGTCGGCGTGCGCCTCGCCCACGGCCTGCCCAAGCGCGCGCTCGAACTGGCGTTCTCGGCCTTTCTCGCGCTCGTCGCCGTGAAGTTCCTGTTCACCCTTTACGGCTGAGGCGCAGGACCTCTGAGAATCGCCCGCGAGTGCGAGAAAAAATCCCGCCGCGTCAGGATCAGGATGACCCAGGTGGACGCGACCATGAACGCGACCGGATGGAAGAACCACATCAGGCCGGCGATCGTGTAGTAGAACGAGCGAAGGCCAAGATTGGAATGCCAGCCGACGAGGCCCAGCAGCTCGGCGGTCCGGTTGGCATGATCGAGCCGCGCGGCAACGTCGGGATGATCGTGCGGCGGGGTCGCGCCCATCATCATCACCGTGTAGTGCGACAGGCGGAACGCCCACGCGAATTTGAAGAACGCGTAGATCATGATCATCATGAGAAAGATGACCTTGATCTCCCACAGCGTCGCGGTGGACGGCGCGGAGTAGGGCAGCGATTGGACGATCTCGCGCGCCTTGTCGCCGTAGGAAAGCAGGGCGGCCAGACCGCCGATCACGATGACGGTGGTGGAGGCGAAGAAGGCATTGGCGTTGACCAGCCAGCCGAGCAGTTGCCCGTCGACGATGCGGTTATCGCGGTTGCTCATTTCGATCATCCAGCCGCGCCGGTGATCCTGAACGAACGAGGCGATGGACTTGGCGTAGATCCGCGGGCGTGTCGCGACAAACTCATAAGCCGCAATGATGATGATAAACCAGACGACGGCGGCGACATCGAGCGGCGGCAGGTCGGTGATCGTCAATGGGCACCCTTTTGGATCGTCGTAACAGCCAACCTTCGCCATACATGGGTTGCGGGAGATAACAAGCGCCGGCAGGCGGCTCCCGCTGCGGCGAACAGGCTCGCTGGCCGCCGGGCCGATCTGATCGAGATCAAGGTGGACCCCGCCGTCAAGCTCCATCCTGAGGTCATGGACGATCACACTTTATTCGCGCTGGGTTCCGTTGCGTTGCTGGCGACGCCCGGGCCGACCAATACCCTGCTGGCCGCCTCGGGCGCCGCACGCGGCGTCCGGCCGTCGCTGCCGCTGCTGTTGGGCGAAGCGGCCGGATATCTGCTCGGCATTGTCGTCCTGCGCACCGTCGCAGCCCCTCTCATGGCCGCGCAGGATCCGCTGGTGCAGATCCTCAGCGGCTTGGTCTGCGGCTATCTTCTCTTCCTGGCGTGGAAACTCTGGCAAGACAGTGCCATGCCGCTGCAACCCAGAGCACCGATCGGCATCGGCAGCGTCTTCCTCACCACCGTGCTCAACCCCAAGGCCATCGTATTCGCCTACCTGCTCCTGCCGGAAGGGAGTATCGGCGATCTGGCTCCGTGGCTGACGGCGCTTCTTGCCTTGATCGCCCTGTGCGGCTCCGGATGGATCGCAATCGGAGCCACTGTCATGACCCGGACGGGCCAGAGACCCGAAATGGGCTATCGCGCTGGGGCCATCGCGCTGTTCGTTCTGGCCATGATGCTCGGCACGCGCGCCAGCGGCATGACCTGAGCTTCAACGGCTGGAAACAAAACGGTCCCGGTAGGCCGGCAGCGCGCCGGAGAAGGGAAGCGCCGCAGCCTCGTAGACTGCCCGTGCAATAGCCCTGGCGAGGCAATGCGCCGCCACATGCCCGATGTCGGCACGCTGGCGAATGTCCGGCACGCGATTGCTGCTGCCCGTCGCCGCTGCGAATACCAGGTCGCCATCGAGCGGCGCATGCGAAGGACGGATCGCCCGCGCCATGCCGTCGTGCGCCATGATCGCAACGTGCTTGAGGTGCGCTTTCGTCATCACGGCATCCGTCGCGACCACCGCGATCGTCGTGTTGGCGTGAGGGCTGACATCGCCCTTGATCGCGGGAGACAGAGCGTCCGGCGGCACGTGGGCCGGCGCGCCAAGCCCGCCGAACTCGGCGCCAATTTCTTCAGCCGAGGCCCAGAAGTGCGGCGTCTCCCCGACGGTTACCGTGCCCATCGCGTTGACGACAACGATCGCGCCGACCCTGAACCCGGCGGCCGTCACCGAACTTGCCGACCCGGTGCCGCCCTTGAGGTTCGCCGTCGTCGCCGCATAACCGCCGCCCACCGTTCCCAGCAGGAACGTCTGGCCCGCTTCGGAAGCGGCTTGAAAACCCAAGTCCCACCACGGCGGACGAATGCCCCAAGCCCGTCCGCCCACGGCAAGATCGAAGACGCTCGCCGCCGGCACGATCGGAACGCGCACGCCGCCGATCTGAAACCCGCGACCGCGACCGGAGAGTTGCGCCATGACGCCACCCGCCGCATCGAGTCCGAAGGCCGATCCGCCCGACAGAACGATGGCATCGACGGTCTCGACGGTTGCCTCCGGTGCAAGCAGCGCCGTGTCCCGCACCGCCGGCCCGCCGCCGTGAACTGCAACCGAGGCGGTCGCGGGTTCATCAAAGACCACGACGGTGACGCCCGAAGCGATCCCGGGATCATGCGCCTGTCCGACGGAAACACCGCCGATGTCTGTAATGAGGTTCTGCATCGACGGAAGGCTATCAGCGCCGGCCCGATTTGGGGAGTGCCGCCCATCGCGTCGTCAAGACGTGACCGGCGAACCGATTTGGCGATATCATGCCGGTGGCCGGGAATGAGACCGAATCCCGATTGATCCGCCGTGCTGGGCTTGTGAGATGAGCTTGAACTCCACAACCGCATACGCGTTGGCTGCGTTGCTCGTCTGGGCCTTGATCGCCTACCTGGTGATGCCACTGTGGTGGGAGCGCTATGCGAAAGAGCACCCCGACCTCGACGGCGTTCCGGGAATAACGGAGACCGGCAGCGGCATACCGGGCGACCCGATCAACGTCGCGATCGGCGGGGCAGAAAGCGACGTGCGCGCGGTATTCGCCGCGGCCGGCTGGAGCCCTGCCGATCCACTGTCGTTGAAAAGCGATGCACGGATCGCCGCCGACGCCGTCCTCGATCGGCCCTACGCGGATGCACCGGTCAGCAAGCTCTTTCTATTCGGCCGCAAGGAAGACCTCGCCTTCGAAATGGCATCCGGCTCTTCCCCCCGCGCCCGCCATCACGTTCGCTTCTGGCGCGCACCGATGACGCATTCCTCCGGCGCACCGCTGTGGCTCGGCTCCGCTTCCTTCGACGATAGCGTCGGATTAAGTCATACCACCGGCCAGATCACGCACCACATCTCGGCCGACATTGACGCGGAACGCGATCACGTCATCTCGTCGCTGAAGTCGACCGGCCGCGTCGCGACCGTGTTTCCCGTCATGGACTTCCACAAGGTGCGTGATGGCCGCAACGGCGGCGGCGATCCCTGGCACACCGACGGAACCCTTATGCTCGCCGTGATCAACGCGGTCGAGACCGGGAAATGAGCGATCCATTGCCGCCGGCCGTGCGTTAGGACTTGAGTAGGCGGTATCAGAGCTTGTAGATATAAGCTCTTCGTCGAATTGAGGTTTGCGTATGCGGCGGCGACTGATAGCTCAGCTTCTGATTCTCATTGCTGCACCATTTCCGGCCCTTGCTGACCGCGCGGCGGGAGATGCCTGTGCGGCGGCGCTTTCCCCGCAATCACAGCAGATCTACGCAGCGACCGTTTCGAGCAAGCCGACGCCAGATGCGGCGCGCGGCGTCGTCGTCGAGGAAACCAAGAAAATGATCCGCGCCGGCGCGTTGAGCCCGCTTAAGGCGCGGTCAGCCGCAGAGGCGGCCGGACGTTGCCTTGCGCTGATCACGAAATAACAGACATCAGATCTTCTGATTGTACGCGCCGACTTCCGGATGCTTACCGAGCCGGGCTTCAATATCGCGGAACATGGCGATCTTGTTTTCTTCAGATACCGGGCTCTCCACAACGATCACCAGTTCCGGCTTGTTGGACGAGGCCCTGACGAGGCCCCAGGTCCCATCCGCGAGCGTGACCCGCACACCGTTGACCGTTACCAGGTCCCGCACCTTCTGGCCGGCAATCGTACCGCCGGACTTCGCAATCGCTTCGTACTCCGCCACGATCTGATCGACGATACCGTACTTCTTCTCGTCGTCGCAGTGAGGCGACATCGTCGGCGACTGGTACGTCTTCGGAAGTTCCCGCTTCAGATCGGCCATCGATTTCGCCGGCGCGCGATCGAGCATGTCGCACACCGCGAGCGCCGCAACCAGACCGTCGTCGTAGCCGCGCCCCAAAGGCGGCTGGAAAAAGAAGTGGCCCGACTTTTCAAAACCGACGAGCGCCTTCTGCTCGAACGTGTATCGCTTCATGTACGAGTGACCCGTCTTCCAGTAGAGCGCCTTGGCGCCGTTGGACTGTAGAACGGGATCGGTCATGAATAGGCCAGTCGATTTCACATCCGCAACGAAGACGGCATTCGGGTAGTTCGCCGAGATATCCCGCGCCAGCATGACACCGACGGTGTCGGCAAAGATCTCGTGGCCTTCGTTGTCGACCACGCCGCAACGGTCTCCGTCGCCATCGAAACCAAGCCCCACGTCCGCCCCATGCTTCACCACCGCGTCCGAGATCGCGTGCAGCATCTTCATATCTTCGGGATTGGGATTGTAGCGCGGGAACGAATGGTCGAGTTCACAGTCCAGCGGCACGACCTCGCATCCGATCGCTTCGAGGACCTGCGGCGCGAACGCACCCGCAGTTCCGTTGGGTCTTGAACGCCCCCGACAGCACGATCTCCTTCAGGCGACCCATTTCATCGGGACCGAAGGTGAGGGGACGCGAAAGCCCCATCTTGATGCCCGTCCAACCGTTGTCGTTGTGCGACGCCGTTACCATGGCGACGCCTTCAACATCGAGAGCGAACTGCGCAAAATAGGCCATCGGCGAAAGCGCAAGGCCGATATCGTGAACCTCGCAACCGCCCGCCAGAAGCCCGGTGATAAGGGCCTGCTTCACGGACCCCGAATACCAACGGTAATCGTGCCCCACGACAATGCGCTTGGGAACCCCGCGCTCGGCGAAGAGCGTCGCCATGCCGAGCCCGACGGCGTTGAGGCCCATCAGGTTGATCTCTTGCGGGAACAGCCAGCGGGCATCGTACTCCCGAAAGCCGGTCGGCTTGACCAGCGGCAGGCGCTCGAAATCGGCAGTGTTCGGCTTCAGATCGGCACGGGGACGTGGAAGCATGTGCAACCTGCTTGAAATCGTGTTGTTGGAAGAACGTGATCAGGAAAAACGGCCACGGCGGGCGCTGCGACGCTCTGCCTGCAGATTATGGCGCTGCGCGGGCCGAGTTCCGAGCGGCATCTTCAATCTTGGAGAATAAGCGTCCCGGACCGGATATCGACCCGGTCGACCTGGTTGAGGAACGTCATGCCGAGGAGCGACAATGACATGGCGCCACGCTCCATCACAACCGCCGCGACGTCACGCACGGTGATGTCGCCAATCGACACCCTGTCGAGAACGACCGGCGCGGCCTTGGCCGTACCGTTGGCCGTCTGGATGCGGCGTGTGAAATCCCGTTCGGTGACGAACAGCCCCGCGGCCTCCGCGTCGTCAGCCGTCAAGGCTACCATCGAGGCGCCGGTATCGACCAGGACCTGCACGGAACGGCCGTTGATGTCCGCATCCGCATGGTAATGCCCATCCGGTCTCAGGGAAAGTTCCACCGTGTAGCCGCCCGGAGAGGCGACGCCGCCGTCGCCGGCTGGGCCTATATCCGCATTGACCGCAGAAAGGCGAGCCGGAGCCTCTGTCCCCATCACCTGATGAGCCACTCTTGTCAGTTCGTCGAAATGGGCAACGCCGAGGACCGAGACGCCCGCAAGGACGACCCACGAGGCCACCTCGCCGAAAAGGGTGCGCTGACCGGAAGAAAACATGAAGCCAAGCCCGCAACAGGATGCCATGCGAAGCCGCACACCGGCCCAGGCACATCAGCCCCTGAGCGTCAGGAAGTCTCCGCTGAATTCATAGGAGCGCAAACGCCTTAAGAAACTCATACCGAGCAAACTCTCGTTAAGATTTCCCGGCTTGGCAACGAGGGCCTCGACATCGTTGATCATGATGTCACCGACCGCCATCGACCGCAGACGGACAGGCGCGGCAAACGTCATTCCGTTCGCGGTTCCGACGGGCGTCGAGTAGGTCAGGGCACCGAGATCGATCCCGGCGCGTTCCGCATCGGCGGGCTTCAGTACGACCGTGGTTGCGCCCGTGTCCACGAGCATCGACACCGGCGCCCCATTGATCGTGCCTCGCGCTACGAAATGCCCGCTGGCGTGTTTCCTCAGCCGAACCGCCGTCTCTCCGGCGACGCCCGTTGCTTCCGGTAACGGCACCCCGGCCGGCAAAAGCTCGACGCCGATGCGCCGTGCGACATGTCCGAGATCGTCACGAAACGCATAGCCACCGATCGCCACGACAAACAGGGCGAGCCAGATACCGGCGTGCCGAACAGCCTGCAAGGCGCGGCCCCTGTAGTCTCCAGCCAACGAAAAAGCATAAAGCAGGGCGAGCGAACCGAACACTCCCAACGCGGCCAGTTCGCCGGCTTCCAGACGGCTGAGCGGATTGTCATGGCCGGAAAGCAGGAAGAAGAGACCCGACAGCACAGCCAGAAGAACGAGCAGCCAGACACCCATGGGTTCACGCCTTGCCGACGGACCTGAGCCGGGAGGGCAACTCCGCCATGATACGCCGGCGATCTTCATGGGTGTACACGGACCATGCCGCGATCTCGTCGATAGTGCGTCCGCAGCCCTCGCACAGGCGGGATTTCCGGTCGATCACACAGACCTTGATGCAAGGCGTTTCTATGCGCGGCATGTCCATGGCGGCTTGGCTTTCCAAGGGCTCCGGAGGCCGGCGGATCGCCGAACCGATGAATCCAATCAATTAAGAACCGCCGGGCCCTCCCGCAAGGGCTGCGGCGCCGCACGGACCGGGCCCCGACCCATCAGCCTACGGCAGCGCGCAGGCGCCCATTGCGGCCGGATCGCGTGGACACCTCCCGGTGGCGCTCCTGACCCAGCGGCTGCAGGGGAGGCAAAGCCGACAGGATCCGCTGCTTGGGTAGCGTGATGATGGCTTCCGTGCCCTTGCGCAACTCCGAGAGCAGCTCGAAGGCGCCGCCATGCAGCTCGATGAGGTTCTGAACGATGGGCAGTCCGAGGCCGGTTCCGCCTTCCGCGTTTTCGTGCGCCAGCGACCCCTGGCCGAAAACCTGCAGCACCTTCGGGATTTCGTCGGCGGGGATCCCCGGACCCGTGTCGAGCACCGACAGATACTGGCCGCCGTCCGTCGTCGGCCCCAGGGTCACGGTCACCCGGCCGCCCTTCGGTGTGAACTTCAGAGCGTTCGACAGGAGGTTGAGGCAGATCTGCCTCAGCGCGCGCTGGTCGGCCCAGACCTGTGCGAGAGTTTCGTCGTAGTCCTCGACGATTTCGACGTCCTTGGACTGGGCCCTGAGTTTCAGGAGCCGCACGCAATCTTCAGCGATGTCCGCCAGCCGCAGCGGTTCTTCGTGCAGTTCGTAGCGGCCCGCCTCGATGCGCGACAAATCCAAGATCTCGTTGATCAGATTGAGGAGGTGCTTGCCGCTGTCGTGTATGTTGTTGGCGTATTCCTTGTAGACGGGATTTCCGATCGGCCCCATGACTTCGCCGGTCATCACCTCGGAAAATCCCATGATGGCGTTGAGCGGCGTTCTGAGTTCATGGCTCATGGTCGCCAGGAACCGCGACTTGGCCTTGTTGGCTGCTTCAGCCCGCCGCCGCGCTTCGTCGGACAGCAGCCGCGCCTCTTCGAGCTCGGAGATCAGCGCGTCCTTCTGTGCCCGGAACTCGTGCATGGCCACCGCGGTCGAATGCAGGCCCATCGCAAGGAAAATGAAGTAGATCTGCACTCCCACCGCCATCGAGGCCAGCGCCAGAAAGAACGGCTCGCCCGACAGGATGAGGCGCACCACGACCACCAGCGCCATCGGCAACGTGCCGGCATAGAGAATGCCCATCACCGTCGACCCGAAGCTCATGCGGATCGCCAGCAGAACGATGAACGTCGCAAAAAGAAAGACGTTGGACGCGAACACGGTCCCGGGAGCGGCCATCGCGGCGGCGCTCACTCCGACCAGCGCGAACCCGGCCCACGTCGTGCCATTGAGGAGCTCGCAGATGACGAGCCGCCGCCGCCAGGCGGCAAGGTTGATCTGGTCGCGCGGCTGCGCCAGGAAACGCCGGCAGTTCTCGATCAGGATCACCTTCGCGGCGATGACGAGGCCGAGCCACGTAATGGCTTCCGCAACGGGGGCCCAGAACATCGCAGCCAGTGCGAAGATGATCGCCATGGCCGGCATAGTGACCGCCGCGCCGACTTCGTTGCGCGCGAACATGGCGATCAGTTCGTACTTGAATTCCGGCTTGTTGGCCGCCGACCCGCTCAGGCGCTCGCGCGCAGCACGGATGTCGTCGGCGCTCCGCTTGCGCGTATCGCGGCGCCTCTGCCGTTCAAGATGGTCGACTGTTTCGTTTCGTGCCATTACCGCCGCCAACCCGGCACTCGTGGCGCTTTGCGTTGACCGGCGGCCGCGTTGAAATAAACGCCGGCCTCGGGCCAGCGCCACCTGCCGACCATCGTCAATGTCGCAACCATTCGCTAACGTTGAGTTTATTTAGGACAGGTTCAGGAGTGATCTCATGGGTTTCGGCCCTCAGTGGCCGGCGAGACGCAGCGCCGCAACCCGCTCACCGCGACGCCGGCCGGGCGGCGGCCGGACGCGATGGATGGTGCTGCTCGCGTTGGGGCTGCTCGCGGCGCTGCTGGCGCGGTTCGCACCGCCGCAGGTCGGTGTCGGACCGGTCGAAGGCCGGCCCCGGCTGGTCGACGGCGACAGCCTGTTCATCGGCAGCACCGAACTGCGCATGCAAGGGATCGATGCGCCCGAGGGCCGTCAGACATGCACGCGCGAAGGCCGGGAGTGGGCCTGCGGAGAGGACGCGAGGCGCAACCTGCAACGCCTGATCGGCGGCCAGCAAATCCGTTGCGAGGTTCATTCGACCGACCGCCACGGGCGCGGACTGGCCACATGCTTCTCTGCCGCCGGCGACAATCTCAATGCCCGCATGGTCGAGGAGGGCTTCGCGGTGGCGTTCGGAGCCTATCAGCGCGAGGAGGCTTCGGCCCGCACCGCGCGCCGCGGGCTGTGGGCGTCCCAGTTCGACCGCCCGCAGGACTGGCGGCGCCGTAACATGCCCGGTTCGTGAGACGACCCCGATTGCCGACTGGGTTGCCCCGCCGGCGGCGCGCGCTTGTCGGCGGGGATCGCCGCTGTTACCTGCGGAACTGACAGAACCACGGCCGCTGCCCCCGTTAGGTCCAGGACCGCACCGGCAACGGCAAAGGGAGAGCCATGCAACTCACCGTCATCGGCAGCAGCGACGCGTTCGGCAGCGGAGGCCGGCTGCAAACCTGCTTCCACGTCGCCCATTCCGGCGGGGCGTTCCTGATCGATTGCGGGGCGACGGCGCTGATCGGTCTGGCCCGCGAAGGGATCGATCCGAATGGGATCGACACCATCTTCATCACGCATTTGCACGGCGACCACTTCGGCGGCCTGGTCTGGTGGCTGATCCACGCTGTTCATATGGGAAGACGCACCCGGCCGCTCGTCGTGACCGGCCCGGCCGGGATCGAAGAGCGGTTCACGGCTGCGGCGGAAGCGCTGTTTCCGGGATCGACGCGAACACCACGGCCGTTCGAGTTGACCTTCCGCACCTACCGCGAGCGGGAAGCGATGCGGGAGGGCGCAGTGACCGTCCTGCCTTTCGAGGTTAGCCACCCCTCGGGTGCTCCACCCTACGCGCTGCGCTTTGAAGCCGACGGCAAGGTGCTGACCTTTTCCGGCGATACGGAGTGGGTTGAAAGCCTTGCCGAAGCCGCGCAAGGCGCCGACCTATTCATCACCGAATGCTTCGCCTTCGAAAAAGAGGCGCGCTACCACTTGAATTGGCGCACCATCGAAGCCAACCTGCCGCGCATCGCCGCCCGCCGCGTGCTTCTCACGCACATGGGACCCGAGATGCTGGCGAACCAGAACGAAATTGCGCGGCCCGACGTTGTGCCGGCTCACGACGGACTGAAAGTCGAAATTTGAGTTGGCCGCAGCGGAGCGCTCGCCCTCGAACAGTCGTCGGCAGGGAGCCACCGGTGCTTCAGTCTCTCGACCCCTTGCTTGCTGCGATCCGCTCCTGCCGCCGATGCCGCGATGAGCCTGCCGGCACGCCTCTCCCGCATGAGCCGCGGCCGGTTCTGCGCGCTTCGACGACCGCCCGGATCCTGATTGCCGGGCAGGCGCCGGGAACCAAAGTGCACGCATCGGGAAAACCCTTCGACGATCGATCGGGAGACCGGCTGCGTTCGTGGATGGATGTGCGGCCTGAAGTTTTCTACGACGAGACCCGCATCGCCATCGCTCCGATAGGCTTCTGCTTTCCAGGACAGGACAGCAAAGGCGGGGACCTTCCGCCGCGCCGCGAGTGCGCCCCGCTCTGGCGCGAGCGGCTGATGGCCGAACTTGCCTCGGTCGATCTCGTACTGCTCGCCGGCGGATATGCCCAGCGCTGGCACCTGGGCCGGGACGCCGGGGCGGCACTGACAGAAACCGTGCGGGCGGGACCCCGCATGATCGTGTTCACCCCGAACCGGCAGGCGATCGCCGTGCCTCTGCCCCATCCGTCCTGGCGCAACACCGGATGGTTGAAGGCGAACCCCTGGTTCGAGGCGGAGATCGTACCGGCCCTGAGACGTCTGGTCGCCCAGCGCCTCTAAGTGGTCAAGTCATTCTCCATTAACGAGGTGCGCGTGGGACATACTTGGCCGGAATGATTTTGCCCGCCGGAGGTGCCATGCTCGACGAAATGGACGTCAAGATCCTGTCGATCCTGCAGGAAGACTGCACGCGGCCGGTGGCCGACATCGGCAAGGAAGTGGGGCTTTCGACAACGCCATGCTGGCGCCGCATCCAGAAACTCGAGGAGACCGGGGTTATCCGCAAGCGCGTTGCGGTGCTCGAACCGGAAAAGATAAACGCATCCGTCACGGTGTTCGTTTCGATCAAGACCGACAAGCACTCGACGGCGTGGCTCGACAAATTCCACAAGGCGGTCGACGATTTTCCCGAGGTGATCGAATTCTACCGGATGTCGGGCGAAGTGGACTACCTGCTGCGCGTGGTGGTTCCCGACATTCGCGCCTACGACGAGTTCTACAAGAAGCTGATTTCGCGCATCGAGATCGCGAAAGTTTCCTCCGCCTTCGCCATGGAGCAGATGAAGTACACCACGGCGCTTCCGCTGCAATTCGCGCGCGCCGGGCGAAGCGGTTCGGAAAGCTGATCGAGTGCGCTTGAAAAAAAACAGGGCGCGACGGCATGCCGGTCGCGCCCGTGGACGTTGTCAGGTGAACGTTCAGGCGACGGCCACCCAGCGGCCAGCGACGTAGCCGTAAGCGACGGCGTCGTTGTTGTCGTTCTTCACTTCGCGCACAAGTTGGCGCTCGTCGAAAATGACGACGAAGGGATTCTTGACACTGGTTTCCGGCGCAAACGTCTTCACCGTCTCAAAACCGCTGAGCAGGATGATATCCCGGTTGTCGATCGAAACCGTCGGCAAAGCCATGGTGGTCCTCCTGTTAGGCCTCGCAGCACCCCAACTGCAAGGCAGTGACTAAGAGCCTCCCCGTTTTCCCAATTAGCTCCTACTTTCGGCGGATGTCGAGAGTGTGACGTCGAAGAATTCTTTCTAAACTATGCATAAAACGCGTGCGTTCGCGTTCGTGCAACGCACCTACGTCTGCTGATCATCGAGACGAAGGATCAGGCTTGACGTGTCGTAACGTGCGCCGCCTCTTGACTGAATATCCCCATAGTAGCGATCGACCAGTTCGGTCACCGGCAGTGCTGCACCGCAACGCTTCGCCTCACTGAGGCAGATCGAAAGATCCTTGCGCATCCAGTCGACCGCGAAGCCGAAATCGAACCGCCGCGCGTGCATCGTCTTCCAGCGGTTCTCCATCTGCCACGACTGCGCGGCGCCCTTCGAAATCACGCCGATGACGCTTTCCAGGTCGAGGCCGGCACGCTCGCCAAAAGCAATCGCCTCCGACAGGCCCTGCAGCAGTCCTGCGATCGCGATCTGGTTGACCATCTTGGTCAATTGGCCCGAGCCGGCCGGACCGATCAGAGAGGAGAGTTTCGCGTAGGTATCCATCATCGGCTGCACGCGCTGGAACGCTTCCGCCTCACCGCCGCACATGACAGCGAGTTGGCCGCTTTCCGCGCCGGCCTGTCCGCCGGACACCGGTGCGTCGATAAAGTGCAGACCGCGTGCGCGCGCCGCGGCGTCGAGGTCGCGCGCGACCTCCGCGGACGCTGTCGTGTGATCGACAAACACCGCGCCCGGCGGCATCGTCCGGAAGGCGCCGTCCGGCCCCGTGGTCACGGATCGCAAATCGTCATCGTTGCCGACGCAGGCGAATACGAAATCCGCGCCCCGTGCCGCCTCGGCCGGGGTCGCAGCCGCTGCTCCGCCCGGATAAGCCGCAACCCAGCCGGCAGACTTGGCGGCTGTGCGATTGTAGACGGTCAGGTCGTGGCCGCCGCGAACCTTGAGGTGCCCCGCCATCGGAAAGCCCATCACGCCAAGCCCGATCCATGCGACCTTCGCCATTGCCCCTTGTCCTTTCGCCGGTAAAAGTTCCCATCGTCTTCGTGGCGGTATAGCGGAACGGCTCGAGGCCGTCTCTCCTGGCCCCGAGGGCGGGCGCTGCCGGCGGCCAGCCGCCGCCTTATGACGAAGTCCGGCCAGCGGAGTATGAGATGAACGTCGAGATAGATCACGGCGCGGCGGCGGTCACCCTGCAATCGGTCGAGGCCGCCGCCCGGACGCTGAAAGGGGCGATCGTCGAAACGCCCTTCGCCCATAGCCGCACGCTCTCCGCGCTTCTGGGCTGCGAGATCTGGCTCAAGTTCGAAAATCTGCAGTTCACCGGCGCATACAAGGAACGCGGCGCCCTGAACAAACTCGCAAGCCTCAGCGATAGCGAGCGGCGCGCCGGGGTGATCGCCATGTCGGCCGGCAATCACGCCCAGGGCGTCGCCTACCACGCCTCCCGCCTTGCCATCCCCGCCACGATCGTCATGCCCGAAGGCACGCCGTCTGTGAAAGTGGAGAACACGCGTGCGCTGGGCGCGCGCGTCATCCTTGAAGGTGCCACGCTCGAAGACAGCGCCCGCATCACACGCAAGATGGCTCGCGACGAGGGCTACACGTTCATCCACCCGTTCGACGATCCCGCCGTGATTTCCGGCCAGGGGACGGTCGCTCTCGAAATGCTGGCTCAGAACGCGCAACTCGACGATCTCGTGGTTCCGATCGGCGGCGGCGGATTGATCTCAGGCATGGGTACGGTCGCGAGGGCGCTGCGTCCCGGGATCCGCGTCATCGGGGTGGAGGCCGGCCTCTATCCGTCGATGTACAACCTCGTGAAGCATGCGAGCCTGCCGATCGGCGGCGATACCTTGGCCGAGGGCATTGCGGTCAAGGAGCCGGGCAGCCTCACCCGGTCGATCATCACCCGCGTTGCCGACGACATCATGCTGGTCAGCGAAGCGGAAATCGAGCGCTCGGTCGCTCTGCTCATTGCCATTGAGAAGACCGTGGTGGAGGGCGCGGGCGCCGCGGGCCTGGCGGCCGTTATCGCCGACCCGCATCGTTTCCGTGACCGGCGCGTCGGACTCGTGCTGTGCGGCGGCAACATCGACGCGCGCCTGCTGGCCAGCGTCTTGACCCGCGAACTGGCGCGCGACGGACGTCTGGCCCGGCTCTCCATCGACATCCCCGACCGCCCCGGCCAGCTCGCGAAAGTGGCGGGCGTCATCGGCGGGGCAGGGGCCAACATCGTCGAGGTCTATCACCAGCGCGTCTTCACCGACCTGCCCGCGAAAGGCACGGAGCTGAACCTCGTGATCGAGACCCGCGACGCCGGTCATCTCGCGGCGACGGTGACGGCTCTCGAGAAATCAGGCTATCGCGTGACGGTCAAACGCTCCGCCGGCGAACTCTGACCCGTCAAGGCTCGCTGCAACGAATCGCGCACTGTGCTGCCCGCGACACGGCCACACGGCGCGCCGTTCGCTAGGCTTTCCCTCGTCGCTTTCATGAGTCGAGCGAGCCGAACTCGGGGGTGCTGATGATGCAGACGCGATCCACGGCCGGCCACGCTGCCGCGACGGACGGACTTCTGGTATTGCTGGCCGGCGCGGAAGCGCGCGGCAAGGACATGTTGATCGCCTCGGCTCGCCGCCGCTACGCCCACGATCCGCGACTGGAATTTCCAGCCCGGCTGCAGACACGCGCGCCCGCGCTGGACACCGAACACATCGGAGTGCCGCGCCGGGTTTTTCGCGATATCGAACGCAACAGGGGGTTCGCCGTATCCTGGCAGAACGCCGATGCCGACCACGGGCTCACCGCAGGAGCCCTTCAGGCACTGTCGGCGGGACGCATCGTCGTCATTGCGGTTCCACCGGCTGCAATCGAGCGCTTCCGCGCGGTCTGGCCGAACGTGGAAGTGGTGCCGCTTACCTCCGATGTCGATTCCGCCCGTCCATCGGCCAATCGCAACCCCGAGGCGATCCGGCATTCAGGCGATATCGCCGAGGCCGTGCGCCGCTTTCACCGGGTCCTTGATCGCATTACCGCCCGCCAGTTCGGCCCTCCTAGCGACGTGTCGTGTTGACCACGTCAGCGCACCGCAGCCTCAAAAGAAATTCGGGTCTCCGTCGAACTCAACGGAGACCCGATTTTTCGTGTCGAACGTGGCGGGGGCGATGACCAACCCGGCAATCAAACCGGATTGGCGTGTGGCGGACGGTTTGGAGAGGCCGCCGAACCGGCCCTCTGCACCTCGACGAGCGAACCGATCAACAGACCGCAGGTGATCGCAAAGCAGAAGAGTGAACCAATTCTGGCCCAGCGCCCGGCCGCGGGGCCAGGGAAGACAGGCGATCTTGGGTTCATTCTGCCACCATCCGAGCCAGTAACGTTCAGGACCATCCGCCATCGGAACTTGGTGAGAGATTATTTAGGTGAAGAAGTCCTGTCAGTCGAGTTCTGTCCACGCCTATGGTGAAGCGCTCTGTGTCGATTTTCACGATCTGTTAACCCGCCGGCGGGCGCCGGCATCATTGCTCACCGCCGGCGCTGTTCGCCATCGGCGCGGAAGGCATCGAGCGTCTTGGAAGGAGTAATGGCCTGCGGATCGAGCGTGAGCGCGATCACCGCCGGCCGGCCGCAATCGAGCGCCTCGTCGAGGACGGCGTCGAACTGGTCCGTCGCGTCCACAGTCGCACCGAACGCCCCGAAGCTGCGGGCGTAAGCGGCAAAGTCCGGATTAACGAGACCGGTAGCGCTGATGCGGCCGGGATAGGTCTTTTCCTGATGCATCCGGATCGTGCCGTACATTCCGTTGTCGGCAACGATGACCACCAGCGGAAGTTGATACTGAACGGCCGTCGCCAGCTCCTGCCCGGTCATCAGGAAGCACCCGTCGCCGGCGTAGCAGACCACCGTCCGGTCCCGGTGCTGCAGCTTCGCTGCGATCGCGGCGGGCAGACCGTATCCCATCGAGCCGGATGCCGGAGCAAGGCTTGACGGATAGTTCCGGTAAGTCGTGTAGCGATGCACGAACTGGCTGTAATTCCCGGCCCCGCTTGCGATGATGGCATCATCGGGGAGACGCAGGGAAACCTTGCGGACGATTTCGGCAAATTGCACGGCGCCCGGCGTCGCCAGCGGCTCCTGGGTGCGCTCGAATGCGGCGCGCAGGTCGCGCCGGAACGTACGCCAGCGCTTCACATTTGGCGCGGGAAGCGAGGCCAGCGCCGTCGCAAACGCATTCGCCGTCGCAACCACCTGCACGGCCGGGCGCACGCCGTCGCGTGGATCGGTGCCCGCCGGATGCACGTGGATGATGCGTTGCGAGGCAACCGGCGAGGCAATGAGAGACCATCCACCTGTGCCGATTTCATCGAGTGGGGCGCCGATAACCAGCAGCAGATCGCTGGCCCGTATGGCCGTCGCGAGGCGCTCATCCATGTTGATGCCGACATGGCCGCAGTAGGACGGATGCCGGTTGTCCATATAATCCTGAGCGCGAAAGGCCGCCGCGACCGGCAGATCGAACTTGCGCGCGAAAGACTGGACTCTTTCCCGCGCATCGGCGGACCAGCACGGACCACCGATCATGACGAGCGGCTGCTCAGCTGCTGCGATCTCCCGGGCGATCTCTGCCATAGTCACGGTCGACGGTTCGGCGCGCTGTGCCTCGATGCAAGACACATCGCCCGTGTCGGCGGTTTCCGACAAAACGTCTTCCGGTAGCCCGACGACGACCGGCCCCGGCCGGCCGCCGAGCGCAATCGCGTAGGCTCGAGAGATCGTTTCCGGCAGAGCAGCCGCAACCGATGCGATTTCGGTATGTTTGGCCATCCCCCCGAACAGAGACCGCAGATCGAAATCCTGAAACGTGTTGAGATGCGCGCGGCTTCGCGGCGGCAATCCCACGAACAGGATCATCGGCGTTTGAGCTTGTGCGGCCACGTAGACGCCCGACGTCGCATTCGTGGCCCCGGGTGCCCGCGTAACGAAGGCTATTCCCGGCCGGGCGGTCAGCCGTCCGCAGGCCTCGGCCATCATGGCCGCTCCGCCTTCGTGCCGGCAAACGACCGCGCGAACCGCCGGCGTATCGTAAAGGGCATCGAGCACCGCCAGGAAGCTTTCGCCCGGCACGAGAAAAGCCGGGCCCGCTCCCTGCAGGACCAGTTGATCGACAAGGATGCGTCCGCCCGTTCGCATTGAAACCCGGTTCCCAATGGCACAACCCTTTTACGCCACCCGGCCGCGGTTCTCTTGCCGAAAATGCACGCATGGTGATCGGCGCGCGTGTTCGCCCGGCCTCAAACAAGCCCGAGGGCAAGCCCCATCCGCACCAGTTCCGCCATCGACTTGGCCTGCATGCGGGTCATCACCCAGGTCCGGTGGATTTCCACCGTCCGGGGACTGATGCCCAGTTCGATGCCCATTTCCTTGTTCGACATGCCGCGGATGAGGAGAAGCATCGTGTCGCGCTGTCGGTCGGAGAGGGATGCATATCGGGCTTTGAGTTCCTGCAATTCCTGCGACGACCGCATGGAATTGGCCGACGTTTCGAGCGCAGAAGCAATCGACGACAGAAGACGTTCCAGTGCGAACGGCTTTTCGATGAAGTCGAACGCGCCGAGCTTCAGCGCCTGCACGGCCATCTCGATGTCTCCATGCCCGGTGAAGAGGATGACCGGGCGGGGATCTTCAATTGCCTTCAGTTTGCGGACGAGGTCGAGGCCCGTGGCCTCCGGCATTCTAACATCACTGACGATGGCTCCCGGTTGAAACGGCGCAGCGAGGAATTCCGACACGCTCGCGTAAGACGCCGTCGCATACCCATTGCTCTCCAGCAGCATGCCGACGGCTTCCCGTACCGAGGCCTCGTCGTCGATGATCGAAACGGTCTCCGTCATGAGAAGTCTCCTGCGATGGGTAGTTCGAGACTCACATGGGCACCGCGAGCCGTCGATTGGATATCAAATCGGCCTCCATGGGCCTCCGCGATCGAGCGCACCACCGTCAGCCCGATACCCGAGCCCTCCGACTTGGTCGATGTGAATGGCGGCGGGTCGGCGAGGTCGTAGGCGGGAGGGAATCCAGGACCGTCGTCGCGAACCATCACGCGAACGAAACCGCCGCCAGACTGTCTGGCCACCACGTCGATGCGGCCCGGGCGTCCGGCACTCTCGATTGCCTCTGCTGCATTGAGCACGAGGTTGTGCAGCGCCTGCTGCACCTGAACCGGATCAGCCACGATTTCCGGTACGTCACCGTCGACCGTGACGGACAGATGAACGCCACGCGTGGCGAGATCCGACCTGTAGAGATCGGAAATCTGTTCGAGAGCCTGCCGGATATCCACGGCGGACTTGTTGAGAGCGCCCTGCCGAAGCAGGTCGCGGATCCCACCGACCACGCGGGCCGCACGCTGGCTCTCGCTCTCGAGCCGTCCCACCGCCCGCTCGGCAAGTGCCGTGTCTCCATCACGAAGTGCTTTCGAAGCTATGCCGCTGAACGTTGCGAGCGCCGTCAAAGGCTGATTGATCTCGTGCGCGATCGTGGCCGCGATCTCACCCGCCGAGCGAATCCGCAAAGTGCGGTTGAGAGCCGCCTGCTGATCCCTGAGACGTGCAGCGGTATCCTCGCGCTCCGCTACGACGGCGCCGACGATCAGTCCCGTGATCGCAAGCGCGATCATCAGCACCTGCAAGGCGCCGAACCCTGGATCGCTTCCGAAGCGGATCTCGGCGCCGACCACGATGCCGATCTGAACGGCCGCGAGAGCTGTTGCCGCTCCTGCCGGACCGTGGCTCAACGCAACCCAGAGCACGGGCAGAAAGAGCAGGTAGAAAAGTTGAAATGCCGTGGCATCGTGATAACCGAAGACGAAAGCCAACGCGACGAGTATCGCCAGCACCTGCAACGGCACCCACGGGCCGATCGATGGCCATGCCTGACTTGCGCGCCAAAGAAGCAGCAGCGGTACGACGGTCAAAATGCCGATCATATCGCCGACTGCGGAGCGCCAAACCAGAGCGCCGACTTCCGACCGCGTAACTTGGCCCGATGCGAGGAGCATTCCGACATGAAATCCCGCGGCGGCAATCGTGGTCACGGCCCCCACGGCAATCAGCGTGAGAACGTCGCGAACGCTGCGAAACCTGGGATCGAACGGCGTAATTCTCTGCAGCGCCAGACCGGCGGCGACGAATGTGCCCCCGATCAGAACCGAGCTTATGATCTCGATCAGCGGACTGGAGAGGCTGCGCACAACGGCCTCTGCCACGAAAGGCGCCGCCAGGACGAACGGCGCGATCGCAAAACCCTCCAGAAATACAATGGCGATGGCGAGGCCCGCGGGTGGGTTCCACGGCGTGATCCCGATGTCCCGGTAAGGCTTCACGAAGCTCACATAGTCGAGCGCGACATAGGCCAGGAGAAAACCGATGCCGACCAGCCATGTTCGCGCTGTCGTCTTCCCGATCATCTCGAGCGAATTTCTCCAATCAGGATACCGCTCACGGCGGCAGAGGCGCAGCCATGCAGCTCGCTGAGCGCTTGTGACAGGTCCAAGCCCGCGCCACGATAAGTACCGCTACGTAGCCCATCGGCGTAAGCACTCGCTCCGGCTGGCGAGCCAGCCCGAACTCACGGAGATTCAACGCGAAATCGACCGCCATACTGCGATCGAAGCTACACCTTGATGGATCGGAAAGACTTACATGGTCGAGAAGCAACGCGAAACGGAAAGTGCAGAGGCCGTACAACTACCGGCCGCCTACAGTCAGGGTGGCTTCGTTCAGTTGAGGACCATCGCCTCGCCGGCGCGTGAGGATGCGGGAACGGCTCCCAGCGAACTTATTGATCCGGCATCACCGCAATACCCGAGTGAGGAATAAGAACAGGGCGGTGGCCGGCCAGCGAGGAAACGTCTGCAGAACGACATTTCAAACCCGGCCCCGCCCGATTGGTTCCGTCACGCCATGACTTCCGCCCGGCGTGACGGCGCATCCGCATCCTGCCCGGCAATCGAGGCTGTACCAGCGAACCCCGCGAGCGGCATGCCTGTGGCACGCTCGCCATAGGCTCGCCGTCTGCCCGCGGTTATGGTGCCGCCCGATAAAACGGTGCCGGAGCAGGGAAGCAGGTGTTCGTGACGTTCGATCAGCCATCGAGGCGGCGCATGGAAGCGCTCCGCAGCATCGTGGCGGGCATCGTCTTCTTTCTTGCCTTCGCGACCGGCGGCATTGCCGAGACCCGCGAGGATGTCGCCGCGAAGGCCCGTGCCGTGCTGGAAACGCACTGCGCGCGCTGTCATCAGGCCGGACGATTGGAAAACCCACCCGCCAAGGGCGGTGTTGGTAACATTCTCGATCTGGCGCGAATGTCCGAGCGCGAAGATCTCGTCGAACCGGCCTCGCCCGACGCATCGCGCATCTATCAGTTGATGCTCGCCCAGCACCGCCCGCAGTCGGTCTTCTATGGTCCGGTTCCGGGGCCCACGACCGCCGAGATCGGCGCGGTGCGCGACTGGCTATCGTCGCTTCCCGTGCGGCCATCCGGATGCAGCAAGCCGCCGGTAACACCGGCCGACGTCGAAAAATCGGTCGCCTCATGGCGAAAGGCATTCGATGGCGACGGTGCAAAGCCGCTTCGTTTCATTTCGCTCGCCAACCTGCACAACATGTGCCGGTCCGATGCCACGATCGCCGCCTATCGCGACGCCGTTGGCATCCTCATGGGCCGCCTGACGCTGCGTCCGTCCGTCGTTCTCGACACCGTCGGTGATGCGAGCGTCGTTCTCGCGTTCCGGCCCGCCGACTTCGGCCTCACGCCGGAAGCCTGGGACCTGCGCGCGGGGGCAGGCGACGATCTCGCCGGCGTTGTGCCGGCCGAGAGCCTCGCGGCCCGTGCGCTGGCCGCCACGAGCCGGGCGGGCACGCCCGATGAGACGGCGGGACCTGCAAGCGCCGTCGCAGCCGCGGCGGAAGCTCTCATCGATGGATTGGATCCCGTCGATGCGCTGGCCCTGGAATACCGCCGCACGGTGACCCTCACGAGGGCCGCCGTCGAACGCCATGTCGACGCCGGAGAACTGCGACGGCAGTTGGAGGAACTCGCCGGTGAGGAGCGAACCCTCGGCCGCCGGCTCATGCAGACCGGTCTGCCGCGCGACGAATGGGAAAAACTGAAGGCGCGCCTCTCGGGCCGAGCCGATCAAAAAACGGCCCCGGCGCCTTCCGCAACGCAGCTCCCCGGCCTTCGCCTCGCTCTGTGGACCAACGCTACGGATTACCGGTCGGGCGAACTTTTCACGGTCTATGCCCGTGCCAATGCCGACTGCAATCTGACCGTCGTTGCGATCGAGTCGACCGGGCTGGCGACCGTGCTATTTCCCAACGACGCCATCACGGACAATCGCGTTGGCGGCGGAATGCTCGTTCAAATTCCGGCCCGCGACGCTCCCTTCCAGATCCGCCTCGACAAGCCGGGCCGGCACGGTGTCGTCGGAATCTGCAACGCCAATGCCCGCCGGCCGCAGGGCATCGGACACGACTTCGAGCGGCAGCGATTCACGGTTCTCGGCGACTGGCGGACGTTCCTTCTCGAAACCGTGGAACGCGAAGCCGCCTATCAGAAGGCGCAGGAGGAGTTGCGCAAGTTCCGAACGGGCGCGGCAGGCGCCGCGGTGCTCGAAGAGCAGCTGCCGATCGGCGCGGAGGACGAGGCGCGCGCGGGGCTGACTGTTGATGTAAAGCCCTAGCCCGTTGCAGACACGTCTCCAACACTTCTCCCCCCGCGAACGGCGGCCGGCTCCCTGCAGGGGAGTCGCCGTGAGCAACACTTCTCCCCCCGCGAACGGCGGCCGGCTCCCTGCAGGGGAGTCGCCGTGAGCAACTAAAATGGAAGATTCCGCGCTAGGTCACGGCTCGACAGCCGGTCGAGTCCGATGACATCGGTCAGCACCGCACCGTCGAAATCGGCCTCGCGCACGTCGGCGCCGGTCAGGTCCGCGCCCGTGAGGTCCGCTTTCGAGAAATCGGCGTTGTGCAGTTTCGCGCCGCGGAGGTTGGCGCCCTTCAGGCTGGCAAACCGGAACGAAACGTAGGTGAGGTCGCTCATCCCGAGATTGGCACCGTCGAGTTGCGCGCCTTCAAGCTCGGTGCGGAAGAGATCCTCGATGAACCCTGTCTTTCCGAACGGCGCAAGCGTTGCGCCTTCCAGGTTCGCCCGGGTCAGATCCACCCGGCTCAGTTGGCCGAAGACTTTCGCACCCGTGAGATCGGCGCCGACGAAACTCGGCGGCGTTTCCGCACCTGGTTCCCGTCCGACGGTGGTGGAGGGGCGAAGCATCGTGGCGCCCGCCAATCTCGCACCGTCGAACTTCGCTCCAATGATGTTGGCGCGGTCGAGATTGGCAGCTGCAAGATCGGCGCCGGAAAGGTTCGATCCCGAAAGATTCACCCCGAACATCCGGGCGTTCTGAAGGTTGGTCTTCTTGAAGTCGATGAGCGACAGGTCGAGGCCTTCCAGGTCGCGGCCTGAAAGATCGACGGGCCCGGTGGCACGATAGAGCTGCTCGGTCACTTCCCGAGCCGTGAACTCGGCACCGCAAGCCTCGCCCGGCCCGCAGGCGAAGGCGATCACGGTCACGAAACCCAGCGAACGAAAATTGATCATCGCGCTTTCCGTTCTATTTCTGTTCAACCGCAACGGCGCAACCCACCATCCCGAGCGCCTCACGCACCGCCGCTTCCCGGACCTTACGGCGCCCCGCGTTCGTGAAATGACATTCCTGTTCTACGGTCGGCGAACCGTTCCGGGCCACCGCGATGTGAACGAGACCAACCGGCTTCGTCGCGGTCGCCCCGCCGGGTCCAGCAATCCCGGTGATCGCCACTGCGATGTCGGCGTGCGAGTGCCGCAGAGCGCCTTCGGCCATTGCGACGGCCACGGGCGCGCTAACCGCGCCGTAATCCGCAAGCAGCGCGGGCGAAACCCCGAGCGACGCCGTCTTTGCCTCGTTCGAATAGGTCACGAAGCCACGCTCGAAAACCTCGGACGACCCCGCTACATCGGTGATCGCCGCAGCGACGAGCCCGCCCGTACAACTTTCGGCCGTCACTAACTTCAACCGGGCCAATTTCAAGTGGGCAACAAGATCGGTGGCATGGGCGAGCACATCGTCGTGCAGCATCGCGAGCCTCTCAAATGAACAAGCCGGCACCTCGATAGAAGGTACCGGCTTGCACGCAATCTGTGGAGAGCGAACGCCCCGGTCGTCAGGGCTGGACCAGCTTTTCAGCCTGCTTCAGCAGCCCATCGAGCGTGCCGCGTGACTCCGATCCCATGACGGCTGTGGCATGGTTCTGTGCGCCCTGCCAGACGGGGAAGGCGTCACGCAGAACGCCCTGGCCCTTCGGTGTGAGGTGCAGGCCGCGCCCGCGCCGGCCGGCTGGCGGGTCCATGATGATCAGGCCCAGCGCCAGGAGACGCTTCAGGTTGCGCGACAGTGTCGATTTCTCGATGTCGAGCTCATGGCCGATTTCCACGGCCGTAATCCCGTCGCGGGCGGCAAGCTGTGCCAGCAACGTGTACTGGCTTGCTGTGATCCCGAGAGGCCGCATCGCGTCGTCATAAACGCGCGTGATGATGCGCGAGAGCTGGCGCACGCGGGTCGCGAGGCAGGAAGAAGCCGTCGTCTCGGCAATGTCGGCCATGTTCGCCGGCTCTTTGGCCGCACGTTCGAGGGACTGGGTCATAACGTTCATCGGATCGCCTCTGAGGGAGTCGCGCGTTTCTGTTCGGTCTTTTTGACCATACAACTGCTATGCCGGGTGTGCCGCGATTCTGCCAGAGGGGTCAATGTCGCGGGGGGTCAGGACAGGTCCTTAGGGGAGAACGGGAACAGAACAAGGGCATTGGCCATGGCGACGATGCCTTCGCGACGGCCGATCGCCCCAAGTTCTTCCATCGTCGTCGCTTTTACGCCCACCCGGTCCCGGGCGATGGCTAGAATTTCAGCCACGCGCGCCTGCATGGCCGCCCGGTGCGGCCCGATGCGGGGCGCCTCGGCCAGTATGGTGATGTCGACATTGGCGATCTTGCCTCCCCGAGCGCGAACTCTCCGCGCCGCGTCGGCGAGAAAAAGGTGCGAGGCCGCGCCTTTCCACTGCGGGTCGGAAGGCGGGAAGTGCTGGCCGATATCGCCATCGCCGATCGTGCCGAGCAGTGCATCCGTCAGTGCATGCAGCGCCACATCGGCATCCGAATGGCCTTCCAGTTTGTGCGTATGAGGGATCTCAACGCCGCACAGCCAGACGCCCGATCCCTGCGTGAAGCGATGCACGTCGAAACCCGTTCCGATCCGCGGTTCCAGCATCATCGCGACCTCAAATCTGCTGCGAGCTTCTGCGACATCCTCGGCGGTCGTGATCTTCACGTTCTGCGGTTCCCCATCGACCAGCGACACCCGAAGTCCAGCCCACTCCGCAATTGCCGCATCGTCGGTGAAGTCATCGCGACCGGCCGCCGCCGCACGCCGGTGCGCATCGAGAATATCGCGAAATCGGAAGCCCTGCGGGGTCTGCGCGCGCCACAAGCCGTCACGAGAAACCGTCTCGCAAATCGTCCCGTCACCCCCGTCCCGCTTCAAGGTATCCGCCACCGGCAGCGCCGGAATAGCGCCGGGATGGATTTTCAGCGCATCGAGCACCCGATCGATCACGGCGCCCGATACGAAGGGCCGCGCCGCGTCGTGGATCAAAATATAATCGGGTTCGGACGCCGCCAGCGCCTCAAGGCCCGCCAGCACTGAAGCCTGCCGCGACTTGCCGCCGACGACCGGAGCGCCGAGCGCCGGCCCCGTGCCCGACAGCGCGGCAGCGTAGAGCGATCCGGCGCCCGGATGAATGACCGCGCGGATCTCCGAAACGCCTTCTATGGATGCAAACGCATCGATCGATCTTTGAACGATGCTGCGCCCGCCAACAGTCACGTACTGCTTGGGAATCTCGCCGCCGGCCCGGATGCCGCTTCCCGCGGCGACAATGACGGCGGCAATGCGCACCTGCGGGCACTCCTTTGGCGAAGCAACGATCCCTCGTTCCTTAGCCCCACTGGCCGGATAGTCGCAATAAGCGAGGCGGATACGGGCTTGCGGATCAGAAGAGCACCCCTTAGAGTGCCCAACTAGAGGGCAGTTCGATTTGCTGCCTAAAAGATACTCAAATTGGGCAGTTCGAAAATCACAACACCCATGCCGGACACCACGATTGACGCGGTGAAATCGAGAAACAACGTATTTCTCGCACCGATGACGGGCGTCTCCGACCTGCCGTTTCGACGCCTCGCATATGGCCTCGGAGCCGGCCTGGTGATCTCGGAAATGGTAGCCAGTGCCGAATTCGTCGCCAGTCGCCCGGATGTGAGGCGGCGCGCCGAAGGAGCCGATCTTTCGCCGCACGTTCTACAACTCGTGGGATGTGAACCGACATTGATGGCCGAAGGCGCCAGGATAGCCGAAGGCGGCGGGGCCAGCGTCATCGACATCAACATGGGATGTCCGGCGCGCGAAGTCACGGGCAAGGCATCCGGCAGCGCACTGATGCGCGACCTTGGCCACGCCATGTCCCTCGTCGAAGCCGTCGTCGGAGCGGTCAAGGTTCCCGTCACGCTGAAAATGAGAACCGGCTGGGACGACGCATCGCGCAACGCGCCGGAACTGGCGCGCCGCGCCGAAGCAGCTGGCGTGCGGTTGATCACCGTCCACGGCCGCACCCGCAACCAGTTCTTCAAGGGCCGGGCCGACTGGCACTTCGTCCGGCAGGTGAAGCAAGCGGTTCGGGTTCCCGTCGTCGTCAACGGCGATATCGTGACGGTCGAGCATGCCCGCGCGGCCCTCGACCAGTCGGGAGCCGATGGCGTGATGGTCGGACGCGGCGCCTACGGGGCGCCCTGGCAGCCCGGCCGCATCGCCAAGGCCCTGGCAACCGGCCGCGATCCCGGTCCGCCCGAACTAAACGAACAGTGCAGCATCGCAAAGTCGCACGTCGCGGCCATGCTCGGCCACTATGGCGCTTACGTCGGCCTGCGCAACGCGCGCAAGCACATCGGTTGGTATCTCGAGACGAGCGGTCTGCCCGAGGAGGCCGTCAAGACCTGGCGGCGGCGACTTTGCACCGAAGAGAATGCAGCGGCCGTCCTGGATGGTCTTGATGAAGCTTACAGCCAGGCGGCCACAGGGAGGCACGCCGCATGACCCAGCCTGCCGATCTTCGCGCCGCAAAAGCCACCGGACCCGAACAGCCCGTCGAACTCGACCTCCTGCTTTACGCGCTTCCCTATCCAATCTTCGTCCTGGGTGAAAAGAACCGCATCGTCTTTGCCAATGCCGCCGCAGAAGCGTTTCTCTCCTCCAGCTTCGCCGTGCTGAAACGGCAGACGCTCGACGACCAGGTCGCTTTCGGCTGCCCCTTGCTGACGCTTCTCGAACAGGTCCGCAGGTCGGGAGCGACGGTCAACGAATACGGCGTTGAAATGCACTCGCCGAAGTTTCTGGT
>JALOTA010000180.1 GCA_025458125.1 Hyphomicrobium sp. | reverse complement strand
CTCGCCCGCTTTATCAAGTTCGTCGTTCGAACGTCCGACATCGTCGCCGAGCCCCCCAACATTCTCGATAGATTACGCACCGACCATCCTTGCATCGTCGCCCTGTGGCACGGGCAGTTCATGATGGCAGGTTCTTACCGGCCCGACGTGCCGGTCGCGGCCATGGTGGCGCGCCATCGCGACGCCGAATTGATCGGCACGACGATGGAGTCCCTGGGCGTGGAACTGGTTCGCGGAGCCGGTTCGGCTGGACGCAAGAAAGATCGCGGCGGCGCAAGTGCACTGCGGGGAGCATTGCAGTGTCTTGCGCAAGGTAAGTCGTTTGTGATGACGGCCGACGTTCCGCCCGGACCCGCGCGCCGCTGCGGTGAAGGCATCATCACGCTTGCCCGGATGAGCGGCCGCCCGATCGTTCCACTCGCGGCTGCTACTTCGCGGTTCAAGGTTCTCGATACGTGGAGCCGGATGACCATCAACCTCCCATATTCGAAACTCGCGTTCGTCTACGGAGATCCCATCTTCGTACCGCGCGATGCGAGTGCGCAGACATTGGAAATGCTCCGGCAGAAGGTGGAACGCGATCTTAACGCCGTCACGCGGCGCGCTTACGAACTCGCTGGAGCCGATCTGTCGCTCGCGACACCCAGAGCTGCCGATTCCTCGATCCCACCGGCGAGGCCTGGTCTGGCGTTGAGGACATACCGGGCCCTGACCCGGACCCTTGCTCCGCTCGCCCCGCTCGCACTCGATCACCGCGCCCGCCGCGGCAAGGAAGATGCTGCGCGCAGACCCGAGCGGCTGGGCGTTGCCAGCCGACCCCGGCCAGTTGGGCCGCTCGCATGGGTGCATGCGGCAAGCGTTGGCGAGTTCAATGCGGTGCTGCCGCTGATCGAACGGCTCGTCGAAGTCAGGCCCGATCTCAATGTTCTCGTCACGACAGGCACGGTGACTTCCGCTGCAATCGCAGCGTCGCGACTTCCCGAGCGATCCTTTCACCAATATGCACCGATCGACACGCCGCAGACGGTTCGTGCCTTCCTCGATCATTGGAAACCGGACCTCGCCGTCTTCACCGAAGCGACGGCGGACCGCGGTGCGCCCATGGCGCTCGTCAACGCGCGCATGTCTCATCGCAGCAGCCGCCGATGGAGGCGACGGCGCCGTATCGCCAAGCAGCTGTTCGGCCGCTTCAACATCGTGCTGGCACAGAACTCTCAGCTTGCGCGCCATTTTTCGCTCCTTGGCGCGCCCAAGACTATGAATGCCGGCAACCTAAAGGTTGATGCTCCGGCTCCACCGGTGGACCGGCTGGAGTTGGCGCGGATGCAGCGCCTCATCGGAGATCGTCCGCTTCTCGTCGCGGCGAGCACGCATGACGGCGAGGAACTGATTGTCGCCAACGCTCACCGTATCATCCGCGAGCACATCCCTGATCTCTTGACCATCATCGCGCCGCGGCACCCGAGCCGCGGTGAACAGCTTACAGCGGAACTAGCCGCCGAGGGGTTCATCATCGCCCGGCGGTCAACGCGGACAGATCCCGAACCCTCGACTGACATCTACCTCGCCGACACGATCGGCGAATTGGGAGTTTTCTATTCGCTCGGAAAGGTCGTGTTCCTGGGCGGTTCGCTCGTACCACATGGGGGGCAGAACCCCATCGAAGCCATCCGGCTCGGCTGCGCCGTCATGAGCGGACCGCACCGCCAGAACTTCGCGGATATTTACGGACAACTTCAGAACGCCGGTGCAGTCGCGGAGGTCCGCGATGCGCAAGAGTTGGCCGTGGGGGCATTGCGATTGCTGAGGGAAAGGCCGGCGCGAGAAAGTGCGCTGCGCGCTGCGGAAGGGGTGCTTCAGGAGATGGGCGGGGCGCTCGAGAAGTCGCTGGCGGCACTCCTGCCACTGTTGCCGCCGCGGTCGGTGCCGCCGCCCTCCGCGCACGAAGAGAGCGCCGAGATGCCAGCTGATGCGCCGGTCGAGGGACTGCGGCGTGCCTCATCGTGAGCCATCGTGGTGGTACGCGGCTAGCCCGTCGCCGGCCGCGCGTTTGCTGGTGCCCGTCTCCAAGGTTTACGGCTTCCTTTCCGCTCGACGTATGGGACGTGCGCCGGAGCATGTCTGCACTGTTCCGATCATCTGCATCGGAAACTTCACGGCAGGTGGCACAGGCAAGACACCATTGTCACTCTGGATCGCACGTCACCTCCAGGCCCATGGTCATAACCCGGTTTTTCTCACGCGCGGATACGGGTCGGCCGCCCGGGAGCCGACGGTGGTCGATCCGCAACGGCACACAGCGGCGGACGTGGGAGACGAAGCCTTACTCCTTGCCCGTGTCGCCGCCGTGATGGTTTCGGGCAATCGCCGGGCGGGCGCGAAGGCCATTGAGAAGAAAGGCCTCGGCGCGGACGTCATCCTCATGGATGACGGATTGCAGAACCCATCGCTGGCGAAGGACATGACCATCTCCGTGGTCGACGGTGAGCGGCAGTTTGGTAACGGCCACATCATTCCTGCAGGGCCGCTTAGAGGTCCGCTCGACTTCCAGCTTACGAAAACCGATCTCATCGTCGTCAACGGGCGGAGCGACGACCGGGAGAGGCTCGCATCGCGGCTCGCCGGACGCTTTCACGG
>JALOTA010000043.1 GCA_025458125.1 Hyphomicrobium sp. | reverse complement strand
ATATGGTGGAGGCGCCGGGTACTGCCCCCGGGTCCGAATGGCTTATTACGACCGCGTTTATCGCCATAGCCGGACGAATCCGGCCCCCTGTATATAGGCGCACCTGCACGCAATGCAAAGCCGGGCTATAAGCTGGCCCAACCTTCGCTCGCCGCATGATGAACGCTTTTGCCGCAACCTGGGATTTTCAACGATGACCATGGGACCGGACGTGCTGACCGCAGGGCCACCGCGGTATGCCCCCGGCTCGCCCTGGTCCTACTACGGTGCGCTGGTAGCGGCCGGGCTGATTTCTCTGGCCCCCGCCGCCGTCGCTGTGGCCGTGCTTTCGCTGGCCATGCCGTATCTGGGGCAGGTGAGGGGCCAGGATATGATCTCGCTAGCCACACCCGAGGGTGTGGCCTTTGCTGCCGCCACCCAAGTGATGTCTCTGATACTGGTCTGGTTTTGTGCGGGAAAGGGCGGCCGCCGCCGCGAGGTCCTGCGCCTGACGGGCGAGCGCTTCACGATTGGCTTCTACGTCGTCGCAGCCATGATCCTGCTGCTGGTAACGGGGCTTCTCGAGCTTCTGCTCTACAAGACCTTCGACGTCGACATCTTTGCCGATACAGCTTTCCTGCGCGAAGGTCTCACCTCTCCCGTGGCGGCAGGCACGGTCGTCATCGCCGTTATCCTCGCACCCCTCTGGGAAGAACTGACGTTCCGCGGTTTCCTCGTCTCCGCCCTTTCGAAGGGCCGCCTCGGCTTCTGGGGTGCGGCCCTGATTGCCAATGTCCTGTGGACATCTTTGCACGCCTCATACTCCTGGGCGGGCGTTACCAGCGTGTTCGTGGCAGGACTGATCCTGTCGTGGCTCGTCTGGCGCACCGGCGACGTCAAACCGGCCATCGTAACCCACGCCGCGGGCAACGCCTTCGCGCTGGCGTTCACCTATGGTTTCGCGCCTCCGTCGCAGCTGATCCCGGCCTGAAGGAATCGCTCTAGAACCGCACCATGGAACAGTATCTCGAACTGCTGCGCCGAGTTCGCACCACCGGCATCCGCAAGACGGATCGCACCGGGACCGGAACGCTGAGTGTGTTTGGCCATCAGATGCGCTTCGATCTGGCGGCTGGTTTTCCCCTCGTCACGACCAAAAAGCTGCATGTGAAGTCGATCGTTCACGAACTCGTCTGGTTCCTCGCCGGCGACACCAACATTTCCTACCTGAAGCGGAACGGCGTCGGCATCTGGGATGAATGGGCGAATGCGGACGGCGATCTCGGTCCCGTCTACGGTAAGCAGTGGCGATCGTGGGCCACTCCCGACGGCCGCACCATCGATCAGATCGCGGACGTCGTGCACACCTTGAAGACCAATCCCGACAGCCGCCGGATCATCGTCTCGGCCTGGAACCCCGCCGACATTCCCCGGATGGCGCTTGCCCCCTGCCATTGCCTGTTTCAGTTCTACGTCGCGGACGGCAAGCTCTCCTGTCAGCTGTACCAGCGCTCGGCCGACGTGTTCCTCGGTGTTCCCTTCAACATTGCAAGCTATGCGCTGCTCACCATGATGATGGCACAGGTGACGGATCTGCAGCCGGGCGAATTCGTACATACGTTTGGCGATGCTCACCTCTACCTCAACCACCTCGAACAGGCCGATCTTCAGCTGTCGCGAGCGCCGCGAGCATTGCCGCAGATGAACGTCAATCCGCAGGTGAAGGATATCTTCGCGTTCCGTTTCGAGGATTTCACGCTGTCCGGCTATGATCCGCACCCCCACATCCCCGCCCCCGTAGCGGTTTGACAGAAAAGAACCGGCATGACCGTCACCACGTCCCTCATCGTCGCCGTCGCCCGCAATGGCGCCATCGGCCGGCAAGGCAAGCTGCCGTGGCGGGTCTCCTCGGATCTCAAAACGTTTCGCCGCCTGACAATGGGCAAGCCCATCGTGATGGGGCGCAAGACATTCCAGTCCATCGGCCGTCCGCTCGACGGGCGTGACAATATCGTGGTCACGCGCGATCCTGGTTTCGAGGCCGAGGGCGTGAGCATTTTCCCCAGCATCGGCGAGGCCCTCGTGCTTGCGCGCGCCCTGGCGCGCACCAACGGGACAGATGAGGTCATGATCATCGGCGGGGCCGACATATTCGCCGCGACCGTAGGCGAGGCGCAGCGCGTCTACTGGACCGACATTGCCGGCGAACCGGAAGGCGACGTCTTCTTTCCGGCTCTCGACCCCGGCGTCTGGCAGGAGGCGTCCACCGAGGCGCTGCCACGCGGCCCCAAGGACGAGTACGATGCCGTCCTGAAGATCTACGAGCGCCGGTCGTCCTGATCGAACGGCATCGTGTGCCGGCGGGGCATGAAAGGCGTGGCAGCGACGCGCCTTGATCCGTGCGCGGGAAGCCCCACATGGGTCGCAGCACGTTTGCGTGCGGAAAGGGCCTCGCCTATAAGCTGACCTCCTCCGGCGTCCCATTTCGTGCGGATGCAACCTGATCCATGCCCTGCCGGGCAGGCGTTCACTGGAAATCCCTTTAAGACCAACCGAAAGGCTTGAGTAACAATGCCCTGGAGCAATCAGAGTGGTGGTGGCGGCTGGAAAGGCGGCTCCGGAGGCGGTGGTCCGTGGGGTCAGGGGCCGCGCGGCGGCGGTGGTGGAAGCGGCGGCGGACAGCCGCCCGATCTGGAAGAGATTCTGAAGCGCGGCCAGGACAAGATGAAACAGGCCATCGGCGGCGGCGGGGGCGTCCCTGGTCCGCTGCTCTTTCTGGCTGGGGCGGTCGCGATTGCGGTTGTCGCATGGAACGCATTCTTTTTCCGCGTGAACCCCGACGAACTCGGCGTGGTCATGCGCTTTGGACAGTATGTCCGGCAAGAGCCGCCGGGCCTGCACTTCCGCCTGCCTTATCCCATCGAAGAAGTAATGCTGCCCAAGGTCACGCAACAGCGTGTCACTGAAATCGGCATGCGTTCGTCGGCCTCGGGACGTGGTATCACGACAGGCGTGACGGATGTTCGTGAAGAAAGCCTGATGCTGACCGGCGACGAAAACATCGTCGACATCGATTTCGCCGTCTTCTGGCGCATCCGCGACGCCTCGGAATTCCTGTTCAACATCCAGAATCCCGAGAACACGGTGAAGGAAGTCGCCGAGAGCGCCATGCGCGAGATCGTCGGCAAGTCGCGCATTCAGCCCATCCTGACGGAGGAACGCCTGCAGCTCGCGCAGGACGTGCAGAAGCTCGTCCAGGAAACACTCGACCGCTATAAGGCGGGCATCGACGTCACCGAGGTGCAGCTTCTGAAATCCGATCCGCCGGCCGAAGTCATCGAGGCGTTCCGTTCCGTGCAGGCGGCGCGACTGGAGAAAGAGACGCTGCAAAATCAGGCAAGCGCGTATGCCAACAAGGCCGTGAACGAAGCCAAGGGTGAAGCCGAACGCATTCTCCAGGGTGCCGAAGGCTACAAGCAGCAGACGGTCGCCGAAGCCAGCGGCCAGGCCGCTCGCTTCCTGAAGGTTTTCGAAGAGTACAAGAAGGCCCCGGATGTCACCCGGCAGCGCATGTTCCTGGAAACAATGGAACGCGTGATGGGCGGCACCGACAAGATCATCCTTGACGGCAAGGGCGGGCAGGGCGTGGTGCCCTATCTTCCGCTCGACCAATTGCAACGCCGAACACCGCCGGCAGCGCCTGCGACGGGAGGCAACTGATCATGCGTAGTTTTCTCGCCTTCATTTTCGTCGCCCTGCTGACGGGTGCCGCGGCTCTGTATGCGTCGGCCTTCATCGTCCATCAGAATGAGCAGGCACTCGTTCTACGCTTCGGCGAACCCGTCAACGTGATCACCACCCCGGGTCTCAACTGGAAGGTGCCCGTCGTCGACACGGTGGACATCTTCGAAAAGCGCATCCTCGATCTTGATGCGTCTCCCCAGGAAGTGACGGCGCTCGATCAGAAGCGTCTCGTGGTCGACAGCTTCGTGCGCTATCGCATCACCAACCCGCTCGAGTTCTACAAAACACTGCGTTATGAAGGCGCCGTGCCATCCCGGCTCGGCCCAATCGTGGAATCGGCGGTGCGCGGCGTGCTGGGCGGGGTCAACTTCTCCGACATCGTTCGCGACAAGCGCGAAGACCTGATGGCCCGCATCGCCAAGCAGGTGAACACTCAGGCCGCGCCTCTCGGCATCGAGGTCGTCGACGTCCGCATCAAACGCGCCGACCTGCCCGAGCAGAATGCGATCCGTGTGTTCGAGCGCATGCGCGCGGAGCGTGAGCGGGAAGCGGCCGAGTTCCGCTCTCAGGGCACCGCGGAGGCAAACCGTATTCGCGCAACCGCAGACCGCGAAGTCACGGTCCTCAAGGCGGATGCGACCCGTAAGGGTGAGGAATTGCGCGGCCAGGGCGATGCCGAACGAAACCGTATCTTTGCAGAGGCATACGGCCAGGATGCCGATTTCTTTGGCTTCTACAGGTCGATGCAGGCCTACGAACAGGCCATCAAGTCGGGCGACAGCAAGCTGGTACTGTCTCCGGATTCACCGTTCTTCAAGTATTTCAACGATCCAACGGGTCAGGCGCCCAAGCCCTGATCGACAACACCTGTGAAATGGAACGGGACCTGCTGCCACCATGAGCGATCTCATTGTCGGAGCCGGTCTCGTTCTGGTTTTCGAGGGACTGATGTGGGCGCTAGCCCCGCAGATGGCCCGTCATTTGCTCGACATGGCTAACCAGATGCCACCTTCGACGCTCAGGGCCTCGGGCTGGACGGCTGTTGTCGCCGGATTGATCCTGGTCTGGCTCGTCCGCGGCTAGTGCTGTCGTGCAGCCGCTGGCCATTTGTGAGAAAATCATCCGTGCTGCGGGGGTTTGCCACGCTGGAGCGGCACGTCGAACGTCGCAAAGGCGGCGTTGACTTGACAGCGGGGCCGCCCACAATGCGACCCCTGAGACCGGAACCCGAGCGGCGCCGGATACAGGAATGCTTCCCCGGGGAGACTTTAATGCGGTCGACGTACTGGACGCCAACACGGAAGGCCATTCTCGCCGCTGCCAGCCTTGGCATTCTCGCACACGTGTCCTTGCCGGCCTCGGCGTTCCGCGATGGTCCTCAGTCCGTAGCCCCGCTCGCCGATAAGCTTTCCGATGCGGTCGTCAACATCTCCACCACGCAGGTGGCGAAGTCGCCCGACGGGGTACCGCTGCCGAAGGTTCCCAAAGGCTCACCATTCGAAGATTTTTTCGATGAGTTCTTCAACAAGCGTGGCGGCCGCGGCGCGCCGCAGGATCGCAAGGTGTCGTCTCTGGGATCCGGTTTTGTCATCGATGGCGTCGAAGGGCTTGTCGTCACCAACAACCACGTCATCGAGGGCGCCGACGAAATCGTCATCAACTTCCACGACGGTTCGAAACTCAAGGTCGACAAAGTCCTCGGCAAGGACAGCAAAGCCGATATCGCGCTTCTCAAAGTGACCCCGAAGACGCCCCTGAAATCAGTATCGTTCGGGTCTTCCAACGATATGAAGGTTGGCGATTGGGTGATGGCAATCGGCAATCCGTTCGGTCTCGGCGGCAGCGTGACGGTCGGCATCATCTCGGCCAAGCAGCGCGATATCAACGCAGGTCCATACGACGACTTCATCCAGACCGACGCTGCCATCAACCGGGGCAATTCCGGCGGACCGCTCTTCAATATGAGCGGAGAAGTTATCGGCGTGAACACGGCGATTATTTCTCCGACGGGCGGCTCGATCGGTATCGGTTTTGCCGTTCCCTCCGACACCGTGCAGGCGGTCGTCCAGCAGCTGAAGGAATTCGGTGAGGTGCGGCGTGGCTGGCTCGGCGTGAAGATCCAGACCGTCACTGAGGACATCGCCGAGAGCCTGGGAGTGGCGGAGAACACCGGCGCGCTCGTATCGGCCGTCACGCCCGACAGCCCCGCCGCGAAAGGTGGCGTTCAGGCCGGCGACGTCATCTTGAAATTCGACGGCAAGGAAGTTTCCACCATGCGGGGTCTGCCGCGTCTCGTGGCGCAGGCCCCCATCGGCAAGTCCGTCGATGTCGATCTCCTGCGCGCCGGCGAAAAAAAGACCGTGCAGGTCGTGGTGGGCCGTCTCGAAGAGGACGACGCGGAACCGGCCGCAGCGGAACCGGAAAAGAAGGAGGATGGGGCGACCGTTCCCGAGACGGTTCTCGGCCTCACGCTTACCCCGCTCACCGACGAACTGCGCACTCAGCTCGGCTTCGACAAGAAGGTCGCCGGTCTGCTCGTCACGGGCATCGATCCGGAAAGCCAGGTCGCCGGAAAGAACCTGAAACTCGGAGACGTCATCGTGGAAGCACAGCAAAGCCAGGTCGCCACGGTCGCGGATTTCAATGCTGCGATCGAAAAAGTGAAGAAGGCGGGAGGCCGGCAAGTGCTGATGCTGGTCGAAGATTCCAAGGGAGACACGCGGTTCGTGGCGCTACCGCTCTGAAAAAGTCGCCTAATCGGCGCCGGAACGGCTTCAAGGACCCGGGCTAAGCGGAACCTGCTTCCTTGGGCCACTAGGCACCCGGCGGCCGAGCGGCTAAACAGCTTATGAAATTGACGTCATACTCCAATGGAGCGTTCGCCCCTTGTCCGATCGTAATCACAGCCTGCTCGACACCATTCTCGATGTCTTTGTGCCCATTCATCAGGACGGCCACAAGTTCATCGGCATCGGGCTGCTCGTGACATTGCTTGGCTTCCTCATCTGGGATCCAATCGGTTGGATCGCCGCCGGCGTGACGGCATGGATCTGCTATTTCTTCCGCGATCCGTACCGCATCGCGCCCTTGCGGGAGGGCTTGGTCTTATCGCCGGCCGATGGCCGCATCTCCATGATCGAAAAAGTCCGTCCGCCGGCGGAACTGGGTCTGGGAGATGCAGAGCGCGTCCGCATTTCAGTATTTCTCTCCGTGTTCGACGTCCACATCAACCGCGCGCCCGTGGCAGGTCGCATCAAGCGTTCCGTTTACATCCCGGGTACCTTCCTCAACGCAGCTCTCGACAAGGCGAGCGAAGACAACGAGCGACGCGCGATTGTCATTGAAACGCCCTCGGGACAAGAAATCGGAGTGGTTCAGATTGCCGGGCTCGTTGCCCGCCGCATCGTGACCTTTTCGCAGGAAGGAGAGGCGCTGGGCGTGGGTCAGCGTTTCGGCCTGATCAGGTTCGGCTCTCGCGTCGACACGTTTCTGCCGCCGGGACATGGTCCGCTGGTCGCTGTCGGTCAGCGCGCGATTGCTGGTGAAACGGTCTTGGCGGACCTCAAATCGCCGGAGCCGGAACGGGAAGCCCGCCGGGTTTGAGCCGCACGGTCCCACAGGGTTGCGTTCTTCTATCGTAAATGGCTGAGGCGGCCGGAACGTCGCCATCATCGGTTTCCGCACCGCCGGAGTGGAGGCAAGCATGGACCCCGAACTGCCGCATATCGAAAAGGAAATCACGCGCCGCCGTCGCCGCCGCCTGTTCTCGCATCAGCGGGTTCCGGTTCGCATGCTGGTGCCGAACTTCTTCACGCTGCTTGGGCTGTGCGCCGGTCTCACCTCGATCCGCATGTCCATTGAAGGCCGCTGGGATGTCGCTCTCGCGGCAATTGTCTTCGCCGCCATGCTCGACGGCATCGATGGCCGCGTGGCGCGCCTGCTCAAGGCATCGTCCCGCTTCGGCGCCGAACTGGACAGCCTTGCCGATTTCGTCAATTTCGGCGTGGCACCCGCCATTCTCCTGTTCACGTGGGGCCTCGTCGACATCAAGAGCATCGGCTGGATCTGCGTGATGATGTTTGCGCTGGCCTCGGCTTTGCGCCTTGCCCGGTTTAACGTCGCCTCGGACGAAGAGAAGCCCAAGTGGCAGTCGAACTACTTCACCGGTATGCCCACGCCGGCCGCCGCGATCGTCGTGCTGCTGCCGTTCTATTTTTCGAAATTGGGGCTTGATGCTAACGACTCGCGCCTCGCCATGAGCGCCGTGCTCGTCTACACGGTCATCATCGCCGTGATGATGGTGTCCACGATCCCGACTTACTCCGGCAAGCTTCTGGGCGAACGCATCCGCCGCGAATACGTTTTGCCGATCTTTATCTTGGCGATCGGTCTCGTGGCATGTCTTCTGACATTTCCCTATGAAACACTCGCTATCGTCTCTCTGAGCTATCTGGCGGCCATTCCGCTCAGCTGGCGCAGGTTCCTGGCCAAGGAGCGGGAAGCACAGGAGACGGTGCTGGCTGTCTCGCCGGGAGCCCCATCTGAGCCATCGACGGCCGATACTGGCCGCGTCGTTGATCTGAGACCGGCCGAACCCAAACGCTGAAAGCGAAGCATCGCGGAATGCAAGTCGAGACGCTCGCCATCCCGGACGTGAAGATCCTGACGCCGCGCCGGTTCACGGATCCGCGCGGCTATTTTTGCGAAACGTTCAATGACGCAACGTGGCGGAAAGCCGGCTTGCAGGCGTCGTTCGCCCAAGACAATCACGTCTATTCGAAAATGAAAGGTGTCGTGCGAGGCCTTCACTATCAGCTGCCGCCTGTTGCCCAGGGCAAGCTGGTCCGCGTCACGAAGGGGTCTATCCTCGACGTCGCAGTCGACATCCGCCGCTCTTCACCCACCTTCGGAAAGCATGTCTCGGCGGTACTCTCCGCAGCGGACGGACGGCAGATCTGGGTACCAGCGGGATTCGCGCACGGATACGTCACACTCGAGGACGATACGGAAGTTATCTACAAGGTGACCGAACTTTACGCCCCGTTTTCCGAACGGGGAATACGCTGGAACGATCCGGCCCTCGGCATCGATTGGCACGTCCCGGAAAGCGATGTGCTGCTGTCGGATAAAGACAGGGCGCAACCGCTTCTCGCGGATGCGCCCGAACTTTTCTGAACTGTTAGCGTGTCGGATTGGGGCGCAGCAGGCGTTCCCTGAGCGACAGTCGGTCACCGCCCGCCGGCGCCGCCGCCGGAGGAGCCGGCGGTTGGGCGGCCTGGGTGGTTGCAGGTTCGCGCCGCAGCAGCGTGCTTCCCGGAGCGCGAGGCTGCGAAGACGGAGGCTGGTTTGCAACTTCGCGACGCATGCCGCCTTGCGGATCGGCGCTTTCGGCACGTGGCCCCGTGATTGTCATCGCGTCGGCGAGCATGGCTGCCTGATGATTGGTATCGATACCGTGGCTGGCACCGGCTGCGCGCCAACGGTCGACGACATGTTCCAGGAAGTTCTCGTCGCCGACCGAGCTCTGCCACTTCTCCGAGAACTTGGCCGTCGAAGAACGCGGCAGCCGGTCCCGCGGGAGTTCGTCGAACTTGATTCGGACGGGCAGGGCCACGCCGTCGCCAAAGGCGATGGCTTCACGCTGTCCAAGAGCGGGCAGGAATTCCAGCAGTCCCGAGCCCGTATCCGAAATGGCCGACGATACGATCGACTGGTCGCGGTCGTTTGACATGCGCAGTGCGAAAACCGTGTTGCACTGGGAAAGAATGGTAGGGTCGATCTCGGCAGGACGCTGCGTCACGATGCAAAGCGATGCACCGTATTTGCGGCCTTCCTTCGCGATCTTGGCGATGGCCCGCTTGCACGGCTCGAATCCCACATGGGGATTGAGTGGCACGTAACGATGCGCTTCCTCGCAGACGAGCGTTACCGGAACCTTGCCTTCGCTCCAAAGCGCGAAATCGAAGGTCAGGCGGCAGAGCACCGAGACCACCACATTGACGATTTCGGTGGGAATACCCGTCAATTCCAGAATCGTGATCGGCTTACCCTGCACCGGCACGCGGAAGATGCGCGACAGGATCTGGGTCATTCCGTCATAGACGGTGAGCGACCCGAACATGAAGGCGTAACGGCCGTCCTGCGAGATCGTGTCGATGCGCGATTTCAGGTTGCGATAAGGGGCAAGGTCGCGCTTGTTTTCGAGTTTGCCCATGCGCTCGTCGATCAGGCCGGTCAAATCGGAAATGCGGTAGGGGACGGGTGTGTCGACGGTGAAGCGGCCGTGGTCCAGAGCACCGCGGCGCAGCTTCTGATCCGTCTGGCGGCCCGCTGCATAGCGGGATTTGGCGAGCGGAATTAGTTCCTGCAGGATTTCGATCTCCTGCTTACGCTCCGGATCGGCGACGAGAACCTCCACGGCTTCCTCGAAGTTGAGGAGCCAGAGCGGCAACTGCATGTTCCAGGGGCTGATCACCTCGGCCAGTTCGCCGAACGAGGTGGCATATTCATTGTGCGGATCCAACAGCACGATATGGGCCGCGGGATGCTGATCGAGGATGGAGCGAAGGATCAGCGCGGTCGTGCATGACTTGCCGGTTCCGGTTGTGCCGAGAATGGCAAAATGCTTGCCGAGCAGTTCGTCGACGCGAACGCGGGCATCGATCGTCGTGTCCTGCCGAATGCAGCCGACGCGCACCGAACGGGTGTCGCTGCCGCAGAACGCAAGCGTGAGCTCCGATTTCGTTGCAACGCGGACCCGGTCGCCCAGTCCCGGATAGACGGTAACACCACGATTGAATGTCGCGGCTTCCCCGGTTCCAGAGCGCCAGAGTTCACCGACGAGACCCAATTCGGCGATCCAGATTTCAGTCTCCCCTTCGCGCTGGGCGGGAACGGGAACGCTGAGCGCTGAAACGATGGCCAGAACGACGGTGTTGGCGGTGTCGATCGCCAGCAGCGTCCCCATTTCGGGGCGGTC
This sequence comes from Hyphomicrobium sp., assembly GCA_025458125.1. GTDB lineage: Bacteria > Pseudomonadota > Alphaproteobacteria > Rhizobiales > Hyphomicrobiaceae > JAGVSR01. The sequence goes on along the minus strand of JALOTA010000043.1, from coordinate 23,524 downwards.
CTGCACGTTGCGGACCGTTCCATCCTTGGGTGTATCCAGAAGCACGATGGCTTTCGAACCCGTCACCGACACGATCCGTCCGATCGAGCCGTCGACCGTCATCCGCAACTTGAGATGGGAATCTGCAACGAGATTTTGCATGGTATCCTTCTTGGCCCCGTGTGCCTGCAATCAAATAATCCCGCCGCCGCCGAGTAGCGCGTCGCGGGCGTCTCGAATATTGAAGGAGCTGGCCGAGGGCAGGCGGACGCTGACCTCGGTTCCCTGTCCCTTTTCGCTCGTAATTTTGATGTTTCCGCCGTGCAATTCGATCAATGAACCGGCAATTGGCAGACCGAGCCCCGTGCCTTCGCGCCAGCGGCCCCGGCTGCCATCGACCTGCCCAAACAGTGTCGTTGCAAGCTTGATCTCGTCCGGCGACATGCCGATGCCCGTATCGCGTACGAAAACACCGACGTCGCCTTCGGGAAGCCGATCCGCTTCGATCATCACCGAGCCGCCCTGCAGCGTGAATTTGATCGCATTCGAGACAAGGTTGCTGAACGCCTGGCGCAACTTCGCTGAATCGCCACGCACCATTGGAAGATGGTCGCGTATCGCAAGCTCGATCGTGACCCCCGCCTCACGGGCGGCGGCTTGGCTGGCGGCATAGGTGGATTGCAGCACTTCTTCGACACTCGTTTCGCGCGCGTCGAGCGTGTAGTGCCCGCTCTGGATCTTGGAAATATCGAGAATGTCGTTGATGACGGTCAGCAGATGGCCGGCGGCATCGTGAATGAGTTTCGCGTATTCCACGATCTCGGCATCTGGAATCGGACGTTTGTGGTGCTCGCTCAGAATCTTCGAGAACCCGATCATGGTGTTGAGCGGCGTCCTCAACTCATGACTCATGTTGGCGATGAACTCGCTTTTGACCCTCTTCGCGAGTTCCATTTCGATCCGGGCGGTCTGTTCCGCCTGCCGTGCTCTCTGGCGAAGGATCGCCTGGCCCACGAGAGTAGCGTACTCCCCCATGAGCGAGCCGCCGTTCTGCCTCCCGATCGTATTGCGGATCATGGTTCTACCGATCTTCAGAAAATCGGCTTGAGACTATTCCGCAATGGATAAAGCGCGGTTAACTACGCGAGCATTCTCAGGCAGGCAGGCCGCTTCGGCCTCAGCGCACCGTGAACCGGAACGGAACCGAAACCACCAGAGGGCCCTTGTCGATGTCGTCAGGCATGGCCGGGAAGGGGGCCGCCTTCTCCACCGAGGCGATCGCCGCGTCGTCGAGTTGTTTGTTGCCGGAACTGAGGGCGATCTCGCGTGTCAGGAGTTGACCGGCAGCGTCCACGGTGAAGCGAACCACCGCCGTCCCCACCTGCCGCGTCCGAGGGTTGATCTTCTTCTTTTCGAGGTGGCTGCGCAACTTTCCGAGGTACATGCTGTGGCTGGTGACATCGCCGCCCGACTGGGCCGCGCTGGCGGCGCGCCGTTCCTCCACCGCAACCTGTGCTTCCTGAGCCAGAGTGGCAACCTGCGGCGGGGTCGGCTGCTTCTCAGGCTCGGGTTTGACCTGTTCCACTTCCTGCTCGGGACCCGTTTCCGAGGAGACGACCGTCGTCTCCTCGACTTTCTCCATCTCCTTGACTTCCTCGACAGCGGGGCGCGCTTGGCTGGCTTCGAGTGGCTCCGCCTCCACCGCCTGGACGGTCGCGTCGTCCTGCCCCCACATATCGAGACCTTCGATCGCGATGCTTTGCTCTACAAAGACCTGGTCGTCGCCTTCACCCGAATGGAGCGATGCGCCGCCCGGCACGGCGAACATCCACACCGCGAATGCAGCATGGGCGCCGAGCGAAACAAGCCAGGTGACGGTCCTCAGGAACATGGGTTCGGTGATGTCCTCGACGTCAGGGGCCCGGGGCCGGTGTGGCGGGCGGTGGGACGGCGCCGGCTGCGGGTGTGCCGCCGCCCGCGTTCGGCTGTTGCGATAGCAGCGATACGCGGCCGAACCCGCTCTGGCCGACCTGCCCGAGCAGATCCATGACTTCGCCATAAGGGTTCTTCTTGTCCGCACGCACATAGACGACGGCATCGCCTTCTAACGCGCGGATCTCGCGCAATCGCGGCACCAGAGCTTCCCGCGATACGAATTCGTTACGGATCTGAAACTGCCCGTCTGCGGTCAGCGTCACCACCATAGGCTTTTTCGACTGCCCGAGCTTGGCGGCGGTGGTCTTGGGCAGTTCTATCGGCACGCCCGTCACCATCAGCGGTGCGGCCACCATGAAGATGATCAGCAGAACCAGCATCACGTCCACCATGGGAGTGATGTTGATCTCGGCCATGGGCCGATACCCGCCATCTTCGCCGTCTCCCGAAGAGACGTTGGCACTCATACCCATCAGTAGGCCTTTCCGGCGCGCAAAGGTTCGACGCGGGCCGATGCATCAGCGTGCGGCCGCGAAATCTCCTTAGCGATGTCTGCAATGGCTGCATTTCCCCGTTGCGCGGCTCGTCCGAGCTTAACGGCGTAGTGGTTGTAAGCCATGACCGCCGGAATGGCCGCGACCAGCCCGAGCGCGGTTGCGAACAGGGCCTCGGCAATGCCGGGTGCCACCGTTGCGAGGCTCGTATCCTGACGCGCTGCAATTGCGGTAAAGCTGTTCATGATGCCCCAAACGGTTCCAAAGAGGCCGATGAACGGTGCGGCCGAACCGATCGTCGCCAGGAACGGCAACCCGCTCTCGATCGACTCCAGTTCGCTCTTGAACCGCAGCTTCATCGCGCGCTCGAGCCGAGCGCGAACTTCGCCGCGCGCCTCTCCGCGCGAACTGCCGTCGTTCGCCTCCGCTTCCGCTGCGCTGAGCACCCGGCGAACGAGGCCGTCGGCATTGGCGGCATCGAGATCGCCGCCAGCGAGGTTCTCCATCGCCTTCACGTCCGACTTCAGCCGCCAGATGCGGACCGACTTCTCGATCACGATCGCCCAGCAGGCCACGGACGAAAGGACGAGAAGAAGCATCACGCCCTTGACGATCGGATCGGCGGCCGCGACGAGTTCCATGATGGAGAGGGTGGACTGCGGGGAGGCGGTTAGGAGCAAGGCACTATTCCTTCGCGGAGGGCCGGATTATTTGGTGATCTGCACGTTGCTGAGCGACTTCAAAGAGATTGCGTCGAGGCACTTGTCGAGCGCCCCTGCTTCGGATTTGCATTCCATGATATCGTGAACGAGAAAGCTTCCGATCTTGTCGCAGGACGTTCCTTCCAGATCGAACATCTTGACTGTCTTTTTCTGGCCCTTGAGAGGCGCGAGATCGAGCGCGAGGCGGCGGCCGATCACGCCGTCGGTGTGGAACAGGATGAGATCGAGCTTCAAGGTCTGGTACGAGGTTGTGCTTGGATTATCGACGACGGTGTAGACGCGGCAGCCCTTGTCGACCGTTTCGAGTTTGTTGAGTTCGACGCTGATGGCTGGGGCTGCGGTCGTAGCGGCCGGCGCGCTCTCACCAGCGTGAGCCGTGGTCGTCAGAACCGTGGCTGCGGCCAACGTCAGAACAAGCCCAAGCGAACGATAACGGATGTAGGTATTATTCCTAATCAAGTCGTCTCTCCCCAAGTGGGCGTCGACGGTTCGTCCGTCGTCGTTTTCAGCCGCGCATACGTGCGTTCGGTTCACGGACCAATCGTGGCCGAGGCAGAAAAGTTGTTCTTATATAACCTTACAACTTCCAGCCGTCACAGGCGCCCGCAATCACGTTTATCTCATGAGCGGGTGATCGGACCTGCGCGACCGGACATAGCCATCCGGCGGCCCATGAGATAGCGGTCGAAACCACTGGCGATCAAGGACTTTTCCTAAGAAACGTTCCAAATAGTTTGCATCTGGGATACGACCCCAAATCGGGAAAAATTCCCACCCACGAGTCAGGAGAGAGATGGAGCGTCCGGCGCAGAGGCGCGGCAATCGGCATTGCGAATGACAATGAGACTGGTGGCCAGAGTTCTCCGTGGATGGATGAAACCCAGCTCCGGTCATTATCCGATCGGCGACTTCTCCATTTCGCCGTTCGGAAAATCCAAGTCCCAGCATCATCGGGAGAAAGTCCCGATGCGATCAGGCAACTGCTCCGAGAAATCAGGCGGCTGGAGGCATTTCAGGAATTAATCCGGATTGCCGGTCCTCGATCGCCGAGCATAGTCCTCACACGGAGATATGCGGGAATTGATTCCCGTCCGGACGGAGTTGGGACGAGATGCAGAAGAGACGAATTGCCCGAGCCGCGGCCTTGGGACTACTGGCAGGCACTCTTCCGGCCGCCGCCCAGACCGCCGAGCCGCCGCCAGCGCCTCCTGCATCGGAATCATCGGCGCCCCCCGCAGCTGAGACCCAGTCACAGACGCCGCCGGCGCCGGCCGCGCCCGCACCGCCCGCTGCACAGTCGGCTGAACCGGTTCCGCAGCCGCCACCTCCGGCGGCGGCCACCTCAGTGCCCAACCAGACCGATTCGGATACAACCCTGCCCGAAGTGACGGTCACTCAGAAGCCGCAGGTCAAGCAGGTCGCGGGCCCCCCCACGGCTGATACCGCCATTGCCGTTGCACCGGCGCCCGCGTCCGGAACCGGTTCCGGCGTCGCGGCCGCTGGAGCGGGTGGGGGAACCGGCACAGGATCCAACTCGCAGTCGGAATTCCAGAACGGTGTTCCCGTCGCAAAAATTCCGCAGGCGGTCTCGGATCCAGGCTCAGGGCGTGCGGCAGGTGCCCGACGCGCTCGAGAAGTTCGTGCCTGGCCTCATCATCACCGACACTGCCGGCGGCGGCACCCGGCCCGATATCCAGTTTCGTGGCTTCGACGCCTCGCCGATCGGTGGGCGCTCTCAGGGCCTCGCTGTCTATCAGAACGGCGTCCGCATCAACGAAGCCTTCGGCGACACTGTCAACCTCGACCTGATCCCGGCTATCGCCATCCGCGACATGACCGTCATCGGCGCCAACCCGATCTATGGCTTGAACGCCATCGGCGGTGCCATCGGCATCACCATGAAGGACGGGTTCAGCTTCCAGGGCGGCACAATCGACGCTCTGGGCGGTTCGTTCGGGCGCGGCCAGATTTCAATGGAAGCCGGTGCCAACTCGGGAACCTTCGGTGCGTATGCCGCGCTCGAACTGATGACCGAGGAAGGATTCCGTGATTTCTCGGAGGCCAACTATGAACGCTTCTACGGCGACCTCGGATTCAAAGGCAGCGCCGTCGAGGTCCACGTCAACCTGACCGCCGCGCAGAGCAACGCCGGCGTCGTCGCCGCCGCGCCCGTCGAAGTCCTGGATGTGGGCTGGAACCGGACATTCACGCATCCCCAGGAAACCGACCTCGAAGTCCTGATGCCGACGGTGAATGCGACCGTACAGGCGACGGACACGCTGTCCTTCACCGGCATCGGCTATTTCCGCAAATTCAAATCCAAGGTCATCGATGGAAATCTCTCCGAAGTCGAGCCATGTGATCCCCTTACGTTTTCTCCTGCCGATGGTGGGGTTGAACTCTGTGATGACGAGGGCGAAGAGATCATCCCTGAAACGACCCTCGAACAGGTCTTCGGGCCCGGCTTCAACTACGGCGCCTTCGTCGGCGTTGGAGAATTGCCGATTGGCTCCATCGAACGCATCAATCAGGACGCCGAGAGCTGGGGCGGCACTGTTATGGCCACCGAGCGGGCTCGCATCTTCGGCCGCCCGAACCAGTTGACGGTGGGCCTGAGTTACGACCAGGGCAAGGTGCGCTACAACACGTCCAGTGAAATCGGCTCGATCGGCGAACGTTTTACGGTCACGGGTTCGGGAGTCGTTGTGCAGGGCCCCGAAGACTTCGACCCTGACACCGATGAATCGCCGGAACTCGCCCCGCGGGTACTCGACACTGAGAACAAATATTTTGGCGCCTATTTCGTCGACGTGTTGAGTCTGACCGATCAGCTCACGTTGACCGTCGGCGGCCGCTACAACGACGCCACGATCAAGATGACGGACCTAACCGGTTACCTTCCTAACCTCAACACGACCAACGATTACCAGCGCTTCAACCCGATGGTCGGCGCCACTTATCAGTTCAGCGAAATGCTGAACATGTACGGCAGCTATGCGGAAGCCAACCGTGCTCCCACTCCTGCGGAACTCGGATGCGCCGAGCCCGAGAATCCATGCGTGATCGAAAGCTTCCTGACCGACGATCCTCCTCTGGAGCAGGTGGTGACCAAGACCTTCGAGTTTGGCTTCCGCGGCCAGCAGAAGGGCTTCAATGGCGAACTGTTCACCTGGAGCGCGGGCCTGTTTCACGCGCTCAATGAAAACGACATTCTCAACGTTGCCGCCGAGCACGCCAGGGCATCGAACTTGCCGCGGCCTATCAGACCAGGAGCTGGTCGGTGTACGGCTCCTACGCTCTGGTCGACGCCACGTACGACAGCGATATCGTGTTGCCGGCGCCGAACACGCCGAACGGCACTGAAACTTGCCCGGATGCAGACCCGCTTGATCCCGAGCCCCCCCAGTGCAACTTCGTCCAGAGCGGTGACACCATTCCGGGTATTCCGCGCCACCGGTTCAAGGCGGGCTTCGAGTACTGGCTGACGCCTGATTGGAAAATCGGCTCCGACCTCGTGGCCGCTTCGGATCAGTTCTTCTTCGGCGACGATGCCAACAACAACCGCAAGCTTCCCGGCTACACGCAGGTCGACCTGCGCACGTCGTACAAGCTTACCCAGAATGCCGAGATATACGGCCTCATCAACAATCTGTTCGACCAGAAGTATGGGCTCTACGGCACCTTCTTCGACACGGAAGAATCCGAGGCCGCGGCGCTGGCCGCAGGCTACGACGAACTGGAAGATGCCCGATCAATCTCACCTTCGCAGCCGTTCGCCATTTATGGCGGTCTGAGGCTCACGTTCTGAAACTTGCGAGTGAGATGTAGAGGTTTGCAGGGGCGGCCATCGTGCCGCCCCTACGTCGTTTTGCGGAAGCGCAGACTGTTTCGTGGCTGGCGGGACACGCAGACCGCAAAAGCAGGTAAAAGAGACAGGAAATTTACTCGCGGACCATGTGCGCTCCGGGAAAAGTGGGTAGCGTTCCCCGATCCCATACCCACGTGCAGGCCACGACCCCGTGCCCAATAGAAACTGCAAGCTACAGGCTCCTGTCGCCCTTCTGCTTTCGGCGCTGATCGTAATTGTGCCGGGAGTGGCCGCGAGGGCCGACCCGTCGGTCGGACAGTTCGAACTGAAAACATTGGAGTCAGGTCCAGGTTATCTGGAGTTCCAGAGCCAGAACGCCTGGTCTTTTGGCCAGCCACCACGTGAAAGCACTTTCGTCGACGGCGAGATGGTCTATGACGACAACACCATCATCCGTCAGCGCCAGGCGCTCGAGATGGAGATGGGTTTCACGCGCTACCTCAAAATGCGCGTCGGCATCGAGTTCGAGCAGGAACGCATCGACGATCCCGCAACCCCCGCGGAGGCCGATGCGTTCGGCCCGCTGCAACTGGACGAGCTCGGCGGCGAACTGATTGCCATTTTCGTTCCTCGCGAGGGCAACGGCTTCGGTCTCGGCGCGGTCGCGGAAATCGAACATGCTCTCGATGACGATGAGCAGACGACCTTGAACGTGGGTCCGATCGTGGAATATGCGAGCGGCAGTTGGCTGTTCGCCGCCGTTCCGATGCTCGTCCACAACTTCGGCGGCGAACCCGACGAAGACGGCATCACCGACGACAAGTGGGATTTCGCCTACGCAGCCCAGCTTGCCTACGCGTACAACGACAACTGGAACATCGCCCTCGAAGCTTACGGCACGGTCGAGCGTCTCGGGAACACGGGTACGAGAGGGGAAGCCGCACTGGCCTTTGGTGATCACGATCAGCACCGCATCGGGCCGGTGATCTACTACATGTACGACTTCGGGCGCAGCCTCCGGCCCGATCCTCGCCGCGACGAGAATGGTGAAATAGAATCCAGCGAATTGACCGTGGGTTTGGGCTGGCTGGTCGGGCTCAACGACGATACGCCGAACGGCACGCTGAAATTCAGCGTTGAAGTCGATTTCTGAAGATCCTCAAATCGACCGAAAGCGCGCGGGCAGGAACCGTGAGGCGATGGGGCTGGCCGTGTGCGGCTGAAGCCTGTCTTCCGTCGCGTCTACTTCGGCAATCGCCGCGTCGAGCGACTGCGCGAGGGCCTCCAGGCCTGGGATCGAACGCGCGTCGTCGCGCATGTAGGTCAGCGTTTCACGAACCGTCGAGAGATCGATGGCCGGCGGCCAGGGGCGATGGCGCGAAATACGGAACACGGGCGTCGGCTCCTCGTAATGTCTTAACGAAAGGTAAGCGAACTTCCGACAATTGAGCAAGAACCATGCCTTGCCGCACAGCGCGTCCAGCCGCCTGCGGTGTTCCAATACGGCACAAGCGCCGCGCAATTTGCGCTCATTTTCGAAATGGATCTTTTACCGTGGTGATCGATTATGAGCCTCCGGCGCGCGGGAAGAACCGGGTGCGTCAGTCTTCGAAAAGGACCGCACCGTGCTGCAAAAACGCCGTCCTGGCGTCCTCATCATCGTCGAAAATCTCACCGTGCCGCTCGATCGCCGCGTCTGGCAGGAAGCGTGCGCGCTGCGCGACGCCGGCTACACGGTCTCCGTGATCTGCCCGAAGGGTGGAGTTCACAAGGCGCCTTACGAGCTTCTCGAAGGCATCCATATCTTCCGCCATCCGCTGCCTGTCGAAGCCCGGGGCCCCCTCGGCTATCTCGCCGAATACTCCATCGCGCTGTTCTACGAGTTCGTGCTGTCCGTGAAGGCGCATTTCAAGGTCGGCTTCGATACCGTGCAGGCCTGTAATCCCCCCGATCTCATCTTCCTGATCGGCGCCTTCTGGAAATATCTCTTCGGCAAGCCGTTTGTCTTCGACCACCACGACATCAATCCCGAACTCTACGAGGCCAAGTTCGGACGCCGGGACGGCTGGCATCGCCTGCTTCACAAGCTGGAGCGCATGACGTTCCGCGTCGCCGATGCGGCGATTGCCACGAACGAGACCTTCCGTGAAATTGCCATCGAACGCGGCGGCATGGACGAAGACCGCGTTTTCATTGTCCGCTCGGTGCCGGATACCAGCCGCTTTCGCCGCGTCGCTGCCGATCCATCCTTGAAGAACGGCCGCAAGCATCTCGTCGGCTTTGTCGGCATCATGGGGGCCCAGGACGGGGTCGACCTCTTCGTGGAGGCTATGAACGTCATCGTTCACGAATTCGGCCGCAACGACGTACAGGCGTTGATCATCGGCACCGGTACCGAACTTCCTGAACTCAAGAAGCTCGCTTCGGAGCGCAGCCTCGACGATGCGATCAGTTTTCCCGGCTTCCTGTCGGGCGAGGCATTGCTGGCAGGCATGTCGACGTTCGACGTCGGCATCATCCCTGACCCGAAAAACGTCTACAACGACAAGATCTCCATGAACAAAGTGCTCGAGTATATGACGCTCGGTATTCCCTTCGTGCAATTTGATCTCGTCGAGGGCCGGAAGATGGCGGCCGGCGCCGCACTCTATGCCTCCGGAAATTGCCCGCGTTCGCTTGCCGAGCAGGTGCTGACTTTGCTCGATGATCCCGATCTACGGCGGCAGACATCCGCTGAAGGCATCAAGCGCGCAGCCTCTCTCCTGCGCTGGGATGAAGAGCGCAAGCGTTTGCTTGCAGCCTATGAGCTTGTGCTAGCGCCGGAGAACCTGCAAGCCGGTCACCCGGTTGCTGCTTCTGCAAGAAGCCAGGACGGCCTCGATCCCGCGACTGCCGTCTAGGCTCCGATCGTCTTGCGCAGTTGCCTGAGTTCGTCCGGCATTGAGACCGCCGCGATTACGGCGCAGCACGCCAGCGTGAAGACGGCGGCAGTGGCTCGAGGCCCGAACCCTCCATCCGCTGTAGCGAGAAGCAGCACACCGGCCATGCCTGCGGCCGGCAACAGCATGGCCGCCCGCATTAGGAACAGTCTGGAAAGACCCGGCGCTTGCCGCTCCATGCGCCAGGCAATGTAAGCAAGGGAAGCCAGTTCACCGGCAAATCCCATCGCCGCAATCGCCTCGATGCCAAAACCTTCCGCGGCAAGCAACGCCGCTGGAACGACGGCTACGGCGCGGATCGATCCCGCAACGAGGAACGGTCTCGTCTCGCCGGCCGCCAGCAGAACCATTCCGGGTACGGCCTGGAGCATCCGCAAGGCCCACATGGCGGCGAGCCAAGCCATGACGCCTTGCAGCCCCGCGTAATTCGGTCCGAACGCGATCTGGAGGATGTACCCGCCCGCCAGCATCGCGGTCACCAGATAGCAGGCCGCCGCAAATGCGGTGGCCCCGGCCATTGCGGAGAAGCGCCGGGCGAGCAGCGCGGCGTCGTTTCGGGCGTCGGCGAAAACCGGCAGCATCAAGGACTGACCGACTTTCGCCGCGATAAGCCCTGGAACCATGGCCACGAGAAACGCGGCGCTGTAGCCCGCGAGTGCTTCGATGCCGGCAAACTTTCCGACCACGATACGGTCGCCGTGGTAGACGGCCGTCAGAGGAAAGGCGCTCAGCCAGATCGGCCAACCGAAGGTGCAGAGCCGCTTCAGGATTGCGACATCAAACGCGAACCGGTACCGCCGCTCGGCAACGATGTGGGAGATCAGGAGGGTCGCGGCGGCTTGCACAAGCGAAAGCCACACCACCGCGTAGAAATTCGGAAACGCCTGCACGATGGGCCAGGTCACAGCAAGAGCCGCCGCCTGCGGTACGACCTCGATCCAGATAAAGGGCCGGTTCTCGAGGTGACGTTGCGCCCGCCGTGCATCCAGGTTCTGGAAGCCCTTGATGAGCGGAACCAGCGCAATCGCGGTTATGGCCGGCATGGCCTCCGGCACGGAGAAAAAGCCAGCAATCGGGCCTGAAGCTGTCGCAAGAATCGCGGCGATGAGTAGTCCCCGCACGACGAGAGCCGAGTGGTTGGTCGCGACAAACCGGGGTTCGTCGCCGTCGGGTGCTTGAACGATCATCCGGTCGACGCCGAGATCGGTCAACGCATCGAGAAGCTGCAGCAGAAGCGTCAGGATGGCGGCGACGCCGAAATCCCCCTTCGCAAGCATGTGGCCGAGGATCGCGTTGCGAGCGAACGACATGACCTGCGAGGCGGCGAACCCGGACATCAGAAGAGCGCCTTGACCGGCTACCCGCCGAACAAGGCCCGTCCCAATAGCTGCGCCTTGATCGGCCATGGTTCAGGCCTTCTTCGCGGCCGGTCTGGCCGGCAGGCGACGCAGCAGACCGGCATAAGGCCGGGCCGCAATCCGTCCCGCCTCACGATCGAGTCCGAAACCAGAAAGGCGCAAGAGCGCGCAGGTTGTCTGCATCCAGCGAGGACGGAGCGCATAGCTCCACTTGTCGCGGAACGCCTCCTCCACCGCAAAGAAGTCCGCGTTCTTGTGGCCGCCGGAGAGATGATGCAGATGAAAATCGATCACCCACGCACTGTAGCCGGCTATATCCGCATTAAGGCACAAGTCGGCTCCGTAGAAATGGAAGCCTTCAAGATCCGCCGAGCAACCGATGCGCGCGGAACGCTTCACCACGATGAAATTCTCATCGAGGCTCATCACTCTGACCGGCAGGCCGCCCGAATGCCGGTCGGCCCCATGCGGATCGGTGATGCGAAAGGCGAGACGGCCCGGAACGACGCCGCCCGCGTTTCCCGCAAGCGCCCAGTTCGGATCGCGTTCATCGAGTTCGGACAGACGGCGATCGAGGTTGTCGATCCCGTCGTCGAGCAGCCGCACGTCCTGATGGCAGAGGACCACGTAATGGCCGCGCGCCGCATTGAGGAGAGCGTTGAGCCCCCGGTAGGCGCCGCACTGATCCGGACCGCCGTTGTCCAGATAAAGAAATTCTGAATTGGCGCTGCCGAAGCCGCGGGCCGCGAATGTCTCGCGCATCGCTGTGTACTGATCCGGCCGCGTCACCAGCGTGCAAATAGAGTAGCGCGGCGCAGCGGACCCGCTATGGGCCACGGCCGTGATGACGTGAGGAACGCGCACGCTCATGGAAGGCTCCGTGCGCTGGCAGCCAGAAGGGAGACGGGTGCCGTTGGCCCGGCGGCGGATCCCGCTTTCGGATATCCGCGACGCCAGTCGGCGCGTGCGTTCCAGATCGTCCGCCAGACACCGGCGGCCTCGCGGTTGGCGTCGCTGTTGTCGATCAGCGCGCGCGCTGAGCAGGCGATCCACCGCGAAAGCGGCCACATCGATAGCAGGAATTGACCGGCCGGCACTGTGAAACGCGGCCAGTGCTGCTCGATCAGCGTCGCCTTGGCGGCGAGCAGCTTCACCATCTTACCGGAGCGCGTCTTCTCCGACGCGCCGCCCAGATGCACGATCGTGGCCTCAGGTGTAATCAGCGGCCGGGCGCCGATACGCCGGGCGCGCAGGCAAAGGTCAGCTTCTTCGCCGTACATGAAAAACCGCGGGTCCAACCCGCCGAGTGCCATCCACACGGTGCGAGGCATGAGAAGGAAACAGCCCGATACAATATCGACCTCGCGAACCGAATCCCGCTTCCAGCCGCCATATGCCTCGGGATTGAACCACGGCGAATTCGGGAAGACGCCGGCCAGTCCCATCGCGCGCATGACGAGATTGTGCAGTGTGATGCGCTGCCAGCATGAAGCCGGATTGAGACTGCCGTCGGAAAAAACCGTCCGCCCGCCCCAGATGAGCGCGTGCTTGTTCGCGCGCGCAAACGCCACCAGACGGTCGATGGCGCGATCCTTCACGATCGTGTCCGGATTGAGCAGAAGAATGTATTCTCCGCTCGCATGCTCGGCAGCCAGATTGTTGCCGCGGCCGAAACCGATGTTGTCCGCAAGCGCAAACAGCTTCGGCGTCGCGGGATGCGAGGCGATGGCTTCCTGGGAGCCGTCGGAGGAGTTGTTATCCACCACGATGATTTCGTAACTCACGTCCTTCGTCTCACGAACGGCCGACGAGATCGCTTCCAATGTCAGCTCCCGCGTATTGAAGCTGACGATCAGAATGGAAACGTCGATGCGGCCGGAAGAGGTCACGCGCAGATGCTCCGGATGGCGCGGGGCGCGAAGGCGTTAACAATTTGTCAACGGCAGGCGCGGCCCGGCGGTGAAAGTTCGAAGCGCTCAAGATGCGCTGCGCCGTTGAGAAAATGATTAACGCTGCTGAGGCACAGTTTCCCGATTGCCCCGCAGAGAACGGGGCTCCGCGGTACGGAACTGAAAAACTCATGCGCGATGTTGACGATCTCACCGAGCCGCACCTTCCGGGCCCGGCCCTGCGCCGTGAGTATGACGGCATCATCTGTATCGGCGGGTCGGACTGGTGGTATCACAACAGGGGTCATTTCGATTTTCAGGTGATGCGCCGCTTCGCGCGCTCCATGCCGGTGCTCTATGTCAACTCCCTGGGCGTCCGGATCCCGGCCCCGTCGAATCCCACGGAATTCGCCGCCAAGATCAGGCGAAAGCTGAAAAGCCTATCGCGGGGTGTCGTGAACGTCGAGAACGGTTTCTGGGTCTTTTCTCCACTCAGCATTCCCGGTGCACTGGGCCGGAAAGTGTCCGGCTTCGCGCTCGCTCCTCAGATCCGGCACGCCGCGCGCAGAGCCGGCATCACAAAGCCGCTCTTATGGATGCACTGCCCGGCCGGAGCCGGCTTGGCGGCTGAATTGAAACCGGTTGCGACCGTCATGCAGCGCACGGATCGTTTCGAAGCGTTTCCCGAAGGCGACCCGATGCTCCTCTCGCAACAGGTCGCAACCATCAGGAAATCGTCGGATCTGGTGATTTATTGCGCGCCGCACCTGATGGCCGAGGAACAAGAACTGGCGTCACGGCAACTGCTCGTGACGCATGGCGTCGATGTCGAAACGTTCGTGGCGGCAGGCTCCGCCAGTGCTCCCGCTCCCGCCGATCTCGCGATCATACCCGGACCCCGCGTTGGGTTCGTCGGCGGGATCGACGCCCACACGTTCGATCCCGGACTATTTCTCTCCGTCGCCAGACGGCTGCCTGGAGTGAACTTCGTCATGATCGGCGGCTGTTCCCTGCCGCATGGATGGTGCGATCTGCCGAACGTACACTTCCTGGGCCGTAAGCCCTACGATGTCGTGGCGCGTTACATGGCGGCGATGGACGTTCTCATCATGCCCTGGAACCGCAGCGAGTGGATCAAGGCTTGCAATCCCATCAAGCTGAAGGAATATCTGGCCGTCGGACGGCCCGTCGTGACCAGGGATTTCCCTGCACTGGACGGTTGGCGCGATCTCGTCCGGACCGCTGACGACGCCGAGACATTCTCAGCCGAAATCCATTCAGCCCTCGCGGCGGCTTTCGATCCGGAACCCGCGCGCAACCGCGTCTCGGTTGAGACGTGGGACGCAAAAGCTCAGACCATCCGAGATGGCTTTTCTGAAATCGGCCTGGTCTGGTCTCCGTCGAAGTCGAGATCAATCTGGCGGGCCGGCGTGCCCGCGAAAGCGGCGATCTGACGAGAGCTTCCTATCGATCCCGGTTTGTCGTCGCCGTGGCCGTTCTCGACGTCAGGCTGGCACGACGGGACCGGGAATGGCGGCGCCACGCTTGGGACCAACGAAACTCGGATGACGGCGTACCGGCTGCTGAGCCGGAGCGATGACCCGTTTCAAAGCCTTGGGGTCTGCCAGGGCGCCGCCCATACCGAGGAAGAAGTAGAACAAGGCATGCGGCACGTTCCAGAAATGCACCGTGGCGCCGAGCAGACAGACCGCCACCAGCGACATCATCCATCCCGCTGACATGCGCTGGCGCAGGCCATCGCGCGCATTGCGGCCACGTTTTGCAACGCCGTATCCGAGGAGGCCGATTCCGGTCACGAGCAGGAGGAATGCAGGGATACCGGCACGCAACGGAAGCACTAGCCAATAGGCGTCGATCGTCGAGGAGGCCATCCACTTCGGCCGTTCCCAATCGGCGCTGCCGATACCGATCCATGGGCTGTTCCAGAGGTTCTCCAGCCCATACTCCCATATCAGCATTCGATAGAAGCCGGTCCAGGGGTCGAACGTAGCGATGGAAATCAGGATCTGAAGCGGTGACCGGTTGGCAACCAGTGTCGCGCCCACGTAGAGGCCCAGGATGATCGCCAGCGTGATCGGTGTGCGCAGAGAGACCGAAGCCGTCGCACGGTTCCAGACCATCAGCCCGCCCTGCACACCGAGACTGAGCAGCGGCGCCGACGACATGGATAGCATGGCCGCCACGGCGATGACGGCGGCCCGGATGTAGCGCCACGTTCTGCGCGGTTCCGACATCCAAACGAGCGCGAACATCGCAGCGCAGTAGGTTCCGTAGTGAATCGGATGGTCGAACGTCGATCCAGCGCGAACGATGCCCTTGCGGAACTCCACTTGCGCCACGGATCCGCCGCCGAAAAGCTGGCGCAGGGCTTCATGGGTGAAATAGCTCCCCGTCAGCGTATCAAGCACTGCCAGAGAGCCGGCAACCACGATCGAGCAGAACACGACGCGGATGGCCGCCTGCAGGGTTTCCAGATCGCGAATGTAGGCGCGCGCGATCGTATAGGCGCCGAGGCTTTCCAGCGCCCATGATCCGCCGAACACGAACCCGGCGCTTCCATCGTGATAGGTGAATGCAAACGTCTGCCAGAAGGCGAGGCCGAAGAAGGGAATATCGTACAGCTTGAGACGGCAATCCGGGCGCGCCAGAAGGCGCCAGACGGCGAACGGGATGAAGATCAGGAAGACGACACGATGGAGAGACAAGCGCAGATCGCTGACTTCGAGCGAGAACTCGGTCGGCGAGATGAAGCTGAAAATAGCCAGAATGACCGGCAGCGGTGTCCGTCGAAAGGCATCCAGCATTGACCGGTTTCCTCCCCCCCGCTGGGTGAGAACGGCACCGAACGTCTGCGCGATGATCTTCGCGTCGAGCGACAACGACCAGTTGCGAACGTATGCAATATCGGCGGCGACACGCCCTTCGACGCAGCAACGTGTGCGCGTCTCGCCCCGGAAGCCGCGCACCTGCGCAAGTCCCGTGAGCCCTGGCTTCACCTGATGACGCTGCGGATAGGTGTCGACAATTGCCGCAAACCGGTCGTCGTGCTCGGCAAGATGCGGGCGCGGACCAACGAGCGACATGTCGCCCTTGAGAACATTGATGAGCTGCGGCAGTTCGTCGAGACTTGTGCGGCGAAGGAACTTGCCGGTGCGCGTGATCCGCGGATCGCAAGGCGTTGCCTGCTGTCCTTCGTCAGCGGTTTGGCGCACCGTCATTGTCCGGAACTTGAGGACTTCGAAGGGCATCTGGTTGCGCCCGCTCCTGAGCTGGCGGAATAACACAGGGCCGGGACTGTCGAGCCTGACCGCGAGCGCGATCAACGGGAACAGTGGCAGCGTCACGGCGAGCAGAAGCCCGGCTACGACAATGTCCTCGCCGCGCTTCAGGATGCGCTGCCAATCATCGATGGGCTTTTTTTTTTGATATCGAGCAGGCCCACGGTCCCAACAGATGACACGGAATGCGCCGGACCGACGTCGAGGAAATCCGAGGAAATGTGCGTGACGACATGCAGCGTCACCGGCAGCGCTTCCAGCTGGCGGACCACAGCGGTGATCCGCTGATCGGCAGATTGGGGCAGCGCGATGATGATCTTGTCGATCTCGTTGTTGCGCGCGGCAGCGACCAGATCGTCGAGCCGCCCGTTGACATCTAGACCTTCGGGATTGATGCGGTCGGTTGCAGCGCGGTCATCGAATACGCCGGCAAAATGGACGCCCGACGGCACGGCTTCCAGGTGTTCCTTTACGCGGCGAGCGATGTTGCCGGCACCAAAGACCGCAATCCGCTCGTCGAACACGCCTTTCTTGGTCAGATGCGCATAGATCGGGGTGGCCACGGCGCGGTTGAGAAGCAGAAGCGTGAACCCGCTTGAGAGCCCGACGCTCAGCCAGACCCATTCGTGCGCGCCGCGCAGCGCGTAAGGCATTCCGTGCCCGAGAAGTCCGGTCATCGTGACGACCAGTACGCCGAGCAACAGACCCGGCCGAACCGGAAAATCGTTGAGCTTATCAGGCGCATACATCCCGTTGAGCCGCAACACCGTGTGCACGATGATAGCTGCCGCGACTGCGGATTGAAGAAGGAGCCGCCAGTCGCTGACGATGCCACCCGCACTTCCGTAAATGAGGGCCGGCAGGACAAAGGCGCAGGCCACGGCAGCCACGTCCGCCAGACCTACCAGATCGGCGGCAAGTTTCCGGGGCAGACGCCGGCGCGGCGTCTGTACAACGGCCGGCTGGAGCTTTTCTGGAGAGCTTGCGATCGCGGGGGAAGGGGTTTCGGCGGCGACTTCGGCTACTGCGGCTGTCATGGCTGCTCCGGGTACGCAAACAGGGGGGCAACATTCAACGCGAAAGAGAAAGACTTGTTCTGAACAGGAGTTTGCTCGTAACCCGCTAAAATTTGATTGAAATACGACGGGCCACGTCGGAATGGCGGGCCGTGGGGCGGGCGGGCGCAGCCCTCACGCCGCCCGGGCAAGGCGGCGGGGCGCAGCGGACCCCATGCCGGTTCCGAGCGCGAAACTTTCTTCCAGCGCATCTTCCGCAACACTGTTCATGACCACGCCGGCCACTTTGTCGTGGTTGATACCAAGGCACTGGAGCGCGCGCCGGGCGAGTTGCTTGGGGGTCCGCCGCCACGTCGTGACAAAGACGATCTGATCCGCGTAGTCGGCCAGCACTCGTGCATCGACAACGGGCAAGAGCGGCGGCGCATCGATGACGATGACATCGAATTGCGACTTCAGAACCTCGATCGTGTCGGACATCCGGCGCGAACCGAGCAATTCCGGCCGGCCCGTTTCCATGGGCGACGGTCCCATGGCCGGCAGGAAGTAGAGCCCGGACACCCGGTCGTGCAGGATGGCGGTCTCAACGGGCTGTCCCCTCGCCAGCGTATCGAGCAGACCGCTGGCACGCTGAGGCGCAAACTTCCGCGTCAGCGGCGACCGCCGGAGATCGCCATCGACGAGGAGAACACGCTGGCCCGTTATGGCATAATGATGCGCCAGGTTGGAGGCAATGATGTCTGTGTCCTCGCCCGGCAGGCTGGAGGCGATCATGACTACGCGCGAACCACTCGTGCGGTGGCGCATGTCGATCTCGCGGCGGATACCGCGGACACTCTCCGCGAAGACGCCGCGCGGGTCCGCGAGCACGAGACGGATCGAGCGCAGCGGATCGTAACCCGCAGCCGCCGCCGGTACCGAAGCAATATGGGCCACTTCCAGTGTGCGTTCCACGTCATCGGGATGGCTGAGGCCAGGGGTCGCGAACTCGAGGACGAGCGCGGCCCCGATCCCGATGCCAAGACCCGCGATGAGTGCAAGCAGCGTGAGTTGAAGACGCTTGGGCGAGGAGGGCACGAGCGGCGTATCGGCCTGCTCTACGATGCGCGCGTCCGGCAGTTGGAGATCCTGCGTCTCAGACGTTTGCTTGTAGCGGACGAGCAGGGATTCGTAGAGCTGCTTGGACGTAGCGGCCTCGCGCTGCAGTTCCAGAAGCTTGACAGAAGCTTCCTTCGTCGCCGCCTCCTGTTCCTTCAGCGTGGTCAGTGATTGCCGGAGCTGCATTTCGCGACGTTCGGCGACCATATAGACATTCTTGAGGTTGGCGACTTCACGCTCGACTTCTTCCGCCAGTTGCGACTCCGCTTGAGCGATCTCGGCGCGCACTTTTTGCATTTCCGGATGCCGCGGGCCATAGCGCGTTGCGAATTCAGCTTCTCGCTTACGGGCGGCGGCGACCGCCTCTTTCAGGACGCCGACAGAATTGCTCTGGATGACTTCGGAAATCGTGGATGCGCCTCCCGGCATCTTCACTAGACGCTGGGCGTTTTCATATTTGGCCTTGGCTTCGGCCGTGGCATTTCGGGCCGAGACCGTCTGCTCCATCAGGCGCGCCATTTCCTTTTCCGACAGGACGTTGCCCTCGGAATCGAAGATGTTGTTGTCCGACTTGAACATCGCGACGGTGCGCTCGGCATCGGCGACGCGCTGCTGCATCTCTGCCAGCTTGCCTTCCAGAAGCTGTGTTGCAAATCCCGACGCCTCTTTCTTGTTCGAGAGATTGCCGGCGATGTAGACCTCGGCGATCGTATTGGCGATGCGGGCCGCCTTTACGGGGTCTCCCGCCGTGAACTTGATCTCCAGGAGAAGAGTCGTGCGAACTCGCGTGACTTTGAGGCGTTCAAGGAACTGAACCGCTATTTCGTCTCGCTCTGGAATGCTCTCACCGGGCTGAACCCGTCCCACGCGCGTGCCGTTCGGATCCTGATCGAGCCGCGACGAATTCGAATTGACGGAGATCGGAGATGCCGTGATGGTTGCCGGCAGTAAGCGGCCAAGGCCCACGGCGTGCAAGAACTGACTGGCCCGGGAGGGCGGCCGGAATTCCTCGTCATCGCGCAAACTGAGAATGTCGATGACCTTCAGCGCGACGGCCCGCGAGGAAATGACCTCGACCTCGCTGTCGATCGAAGCATTGTCGCCCTTGATGTCCTCGACGACGCTATCAACCTGCGAAATGGTCTTCTTGCGGGGATCGATCTGAACCACCGCCATGCCCTCGTAGCGGTTCGGCATCAGCATCGCGAAGGAAGCGCCCGCGAGTGTCACGACCCCTGCGATGGCGGCAACAAGCGAGAGCTGGCGGCGCACGGCATTGAAGGCGCGCTCGAGGCTGAATGCCCCGCTGCCCTTCTCTTCCATGCCTGGTTCCGCCGTGCTCATTCTGTTCTAATGGTTCCTCAGAAACTCAATGTTCCGCTCACGCGGACAATGCTGCGGTCGAAGTCATATTCGGGCTCGTTCGAATCGCGTTTCTCGAAGGTGTAGCCCAGCCCGAAGATCATGTTCTTCGTGTAGTAGTAGCGAAGCGATGCGCCGGCCTCGAACACCTCGTCCTCGCGTGTGCTTCCGATAAAGCTGATGTCGGCAAGGCCGATGTTGGCGGAGGCGAAAAGATCGTGACGGGCCCTCGTCGTCGGCGCCGAATTCTCCGTCGATGCCGCGCGATGCAGTGGCGCTTAATGTCATCCTCTCGCTCGCAAGCCAGGTGACATTCGCTTCCAGGAGCGACGTCCCGACCGTTCCGAGGTCGGAGCGCTCATAATCGCGTTCGCCATAACCGGCGAGAAGCCGCCAGCGCAGAAGCGGGTCGCTTTCAAATGCAAGCCCGGCGGTGACATCGTACCCCGTGGAGTTCCGGTTTGGTTGACCGGCGGCCTCGGGCTCGTTGAATTGCTTTATCCCGCGCACGTTGGTGACGAAGTCGAATCCGGGAGAGATGCGGTAGCCGGCGCGGATCTGTGCCCAGTAGACTTCCTGGTCGCGGTAACTCTGGTCGAGGGTTCCGCCGCCGATCTCCGGGACAGACCCAAAATCACTTTTCTCAGCTGTCGCCGAGATCGTGCCGTAGAGACGTCCCGCATCCCGGGTCAGGCCGACAGAGGCCCGAAACAGGTCGACCGGAACCGGCTCGGCTGCAAGCTGCGACGAAGTAACGGCCGAACGCTCTTCGTGGTCCCGCCGTGCCGACACGCTGAAGGAAAAAGTGTGTGCATGGTCGATATGAATCGCGCCGCGGGCCGCGCCGCCGAAGTTGGCGTAATCCTGGTCCGTGTTGTCGGCGAAGTTCATGAAGCGGGCGAAGACGTCCGCTTCGAAGGCATGCCGCGGCAACTGCGACTGAATGGTGAGCCTGGGGGCAGTGATGAAGCGCCAGTCCGCAACAGGGTCCTGGGCCAGACCGTAGATGTTGGAGTCGTAGGCGATCGTCTCGGTCACGGACGGATAGATGAAGAAGTTGCCGAGGCGAAAACCGTCCGGTGCGGCAAAGCCGCGGTCCGTTTCATCAACGGTGCGTGCGCCTCGTCTGGAGGCTTCGATCCATTCCCGCCTGAGTTGCTGGCTGGCCACCGTATCGGTGATGAGGTCGGATTTGTCTTCACCGTCGATGGCCCATGCGCTCGCCAGAGGCGCCGCCGTGAAGGCCGCCGCCGCAAGACATGCGAAGGCCTGCGCGTCCCGGCGCGGCCATCGAAGGTCTGCAGTTGCGGATTTCAGGAACACGGGTACTCGCACGTTTGAAGTTAGGATTTAGAAGAAGCGCTCTGGAATGCGGATGTTGTCGCCAGGAAGGAGCGAGACCGTACCGTTCGCCGGAACGCTCACCTCGCCGACGCCATCGCGAATGAGAATGAAGGTCGACTGATTGGCACGGTACGTGTAGCCGCCGGCCATCGCGACGGCGTCGCGCAGTTTGAGGCCGGTCTTGTAGTTGAACTCGCCGCCGTTCTTTACTTCGCCGTGGACGTAGATCGGGCGGTAATTGCTGATTTCGACCGTGACCTTCGGATTCTTCAGATAGCCGTCGGAAAGCCGCGCCGTGACGGCATCGCGGAACTGCGGAAGCGTTTTGCCCTCTGCGGGGACGTCGCCGGCCAACGGCAGGGCAACCTGCCCCGCGGCGTTGACCTCGACCGGACCTGAGAGGGTGTCTTCGCCAAAGACTGTGATCTTGAGCTTGTCGCCGATACCCAGACGGTATGCAGCGCCGAGCGAGGACGGGGCGCCGTCAGCCAAAAGCGACGCGGGCGCTGGTCCGATATCATCGGCGCAAGCGCATGCGAGCAGCGCGGCAACCGCCGCGGATAAACAGAGTTTGAACGCACGAACCGGTGACATACGCAAATACCAATTGCACGGGTGCTAATTCAAATTACGCAATGACCGGCAGAAAAATAATCCTGACGGCAACTATCAAAAGAGCGCGGTTAGTATTAAGGGCGAACTAACAGGAAATAGAAAAAGTGAGGCAAAAACCGATATTTACGGCTCGTAAGTAATTTGCGAAGTGCGCAACGATTTATTCAGAAAAGGGTTTTGTCCCATAAACGGCTCGTTGATGACTGTTGATTAGTGTTGGCCCGTGGTTCGAGTGGGGATTTCAGCGTGACAACAGATTCGCTATCGCCGGCTGCCCGGCTGATGTCGGCCTACGAAGGCAAGGCGACGGCCTATTTCACAAACGCCCGGGCTGATTTCGTGCGCCTGCTTCCCCGCGACCCTACGGCGCGGGTGCTGGAGATCGGCTGCGGCAACGGTGCGACCGGCGCGCTGGCCATGGCGCGCGGCCGAGCGGGGCACTACGTCGGGGTCGAGCTGATCGAGATGCAGGGCCGCAGCGCGCGCCAGGTCTTGTCCGACGTCCTCATTGGCGATGTCGAGCACATGGACTTCGACTGGCAACCAGCCGAATTCGATGCGCTGATCCTGTCTGAGGTCCTGGAACACTTGGTCGAGCCAGCAGCCCTGCTGCGGCGACTGCATCGCTTTGTGCGCCCGGGCGGGATGGTTCTGGCAAGTTCGCCCAACATCGCCCATTGGCGGGTGCTGCGCGAACTCGTCAAAGGACGTTTCGATCTCGCCGATCAGGGCGTATTCGATCGCACGCACCTGCGCTGGTTCACGCCGGCCACTTTCATCTCGATGTTCGAAACCGCGGGCTTCCGGATCGATCTGATGGGGCCGGTCACCGCGTTCTCACCGCGTGTGGAGATGATCTCCCGGCTGACTTCGGGCCGCCTGGATCACCTGTTCATGACGCAGATCGCCGTGCAGGGCACCCGGCGCTGATCCCGCGGTGGACCGCAGCCGGTCTTGGTGGTGGCCAGGTCCTAGAGAACCAGAAGATCCGTCTTGCCCGTTATCACATCGTAGTCGCAGGCAATCCGCGAGAAGCGGTCGCCGACGGTCAGCCGGACGACAGGGTTCTTGAATCGGGCATTCCACAACGGGTGCTCGAACTGCCAAATCGGTACGCTGAGCCTTGGATTGCCGAGCAGCACCTCGGCGGTTTCCGGTTGCTTCCAGTTCACCGAACCTACCGCGACCGGCATGCCACGAGCATCGGTCTGCGGCCGCGATACGCATGCCGACTGGGCATGCAGGCGGTAGGCGGCGAGCAAAGCCTCGTTGGCAGCGTCGCGATGCAGCTTGTCCTGCGCCCAGACCTTGGCGGCGACGAGCACGGCAAGAAGGATCAGAACCGCGCGCATGAAACCCCCTTGTTCGGTTCCGGCCGGTTGTGACGCCCGGCCGCGCCCGGCTTCGGCGCGGCGGTCACCTATCCGGAGGCAGCTGCAACAATAAGAAGCAGTGTCGCCGATCGCGGTGAACAAAGAGTAAGTCCCCGTGCCACGCCGGCACCCCGATTTCTGCGCCGCCACAGCCCTTGTCAGCCGCCCGCCCTTGCGGCAATAGGGGCGATCCCCAACCAAAGTCGAACCCCGGGTAGGATACGCAACCTATGTCCAAGAAGAAAATTCTGATCACCTGGCCTCTGCCGGATGCCGTCATGGCCCGCGCCCGG
>JALOTA010000117.1 GCA_025458125.1 Hyphomicrobium sp. | reverse complement strand
GTTAGACTGTCATCAAAGTTTATTGTTGCCCGGATACATAACCCGCGTCCTCGGTGGAGTGTGCGAGCACATCGCTCGTGGGGGGGACGCAAATGGAGTTATCTTTATGAATAAGGCAACGTTCCTGATGGTCGCCATCGTGAGCGGGTCCGCTCTTGTGACGGCAGCCGAAGCCCGCGACCAGATCAGGGTCGTCGGCTCGTCGACCGTCTATCCGTTCACGACGGCCGTCGCCGAACAGTTCGGCAAGTCGTCCGGCGGCAAGACGCCGGTCGTGGAATCGACCGGCACCGGCGGCGGTTTCAAGATTTTCTGTGAAGGCGTCGGCGTCGAGAAGGCCGACGCATCCAACGCTTCTCGCCGCATAAAGGCCAGCGAGTTCGAACTGTGCGACAAGAACGGCGTGAAGGACATCATCGAGTTGACGATCGGCTACGACGGTCTGACGCTCGCACACTCGAAAGATGGCCAGCCGATCGCTCTCACCAGAAAGCAGATCTTCCAGGCGCTCGCCGAGAAGGTTCCCAATGATAAGGGCGAACTGGTCGACAACCCTTACAAAAACTGGTCCGACATTGATCCGTCTCTTCCCAACGTAAAGATCGAAGTTCTCGGCCCTCCACCTACGTCGGGCACGCGCGACTCGTTCCACGAACTCTTCCTGGAAAAGGGCGCGGAAGCCTTCGACAGCCTGAAGGCCATGAAGAAGAAGGACGAGGAAGCCAAGACGAAGGACTTTGAAAAGGTCTGGAAGTCGATCCGCAAGGATGGCGCCTACGTCGAAGCCGGTGAGAACGACAACGTCATCGTGCAGAAGCTGGAAGGCAATAAGAACGCCTTCGGTATCTTCGGCTTCTCCTTCCTCGAAGAAAACGCCAACAAACTGACGGGCGTCGCCATCGAAGGCGTCGAGCCGACCTTTGAGAACATTTCCGGCGGCAAATACAAGGGCTCGCGCCCGCTGTTCGTCTACTTCAAGAAGGCGCACATTGGCGTGATCCCCGGCCTCGATAAGTTCATCGCGGAATATACCTCTGAAAAGGCCCTCGGGCCCGATGGCTATCTGACAGAAAAGGGTCTCGTGGCCCTGCCGGAGGAAGCGTTTGAGAAATCGGCCAAGGCCGCCAACGAAGGTGCAACGCTCAAGGCTGGCGATCTTAAGTGATCAAACGTGGGCTGCGCGGGACACCGCGCAGCCCACGTTCTATAACACCATCTCTGCACTGATCTGACACCCGGGAAGTCCCTTGCCGGGGACCCGCGAAAGGAAAGCTGGCGATGGCCGGTTGGTATGCTCTCACCGTGGTCGCACTTCTGATTGCCGGGTATGTCTTGGCAAGTCAGCGCGCGCGTTCCGTCGCCGGCGGCAATTATGCCGGGATGCACTCCCTGCCATCCTATCACGGCTTCTATACCGCTTCACTTGCCTTCCTTCCGGCACTCTTTATCTTCGCAGTCGGCTCCTTGCTCACCGGCCATTTTGCTGCCCAAAGCGCCATCTCGGCATTTCCAGAGAACGTCCAGTCGGATGTCCTCAAGCAGGGTGCGGCGCTGCGCGAAACCATCAACATCGTTCGCGGCGGCGCGACCGGCGATGCGAGCCCGGAAATCCAATCGGCGGCCTCGAACTATGCCGCTGCCACCTCCCTGGGCGAATGGCTCACCTGGCTGCTTGGCACTCTTGCAGGTGTAGGCGGGCTATCCTGGGCCCTGAGCCGAGTTTCCATGAACTTCCGCGCGCGCAACCGGTTCGAGAAACTTGTTCACGCGGCGCTCTGGCTTTGCGCCACGATTGCCGTGTTGACCACGATCGGGATCGTGTTTTCCGTTGTCGGCGAAACCTATCGTTTCTTCTTCGACCCTGCCATCAAAGGCAAGCCAACTGTCTTCGAGTTCCTGCTTGGCACCGATTGGAACCCGCAGGCCGCCATGCGGGCGGACCAGGGCGAAATCCAAACCGCTTACGGCTTCCTGCCGCTGCTCACGGGCACCCTGCTCATCACCACCATCGCCATTCTGGTGGCTGGACCTCTTGGATTGTTCTCAGCGATTTATCTCGCAGAGTATGCCTCGCCCCGCGTCCGCTCCGTTGCCAAGCCGGTTCTTGAAATTCTCGCAGGTATCCCGACAGTCGTTCTGGGCTTCTTCGCAGCACTGACCGTCGCTCCCTATATCCGGGGATGGGGCGAGGCTTTCGGCCTGGAAGTCGCATCGGAAAGCGCGCTTGCGGCTGGCGTCGTCATGGGAATGATGATCATTCCCTTCATTTCCTCGCTCTCTGATGACGTCATCAATGCCGTGCCGCAGTCCCTCCGCGATGCGGCCTTCGCCATGGGCGCAACCAAGTCTGAATCCGTTCGGCAGGTCGTTCTGCCCGCGGCATTGCCCGGGATCGTGTCGGCCTTCATGCTCGCGATCAGCCGTGCCATCGGTGAAACGATGATCGTTGTGATGGCTGCAGGCCTCGCCGCCAACCTGACGTTCAACCCACTCGCGGCGGTAACGACGATCACTGTTCAGATCAAGACCATCCTTGTCGGCGATCAGGAGTTCGACAGCGCCAAGACGCTGGCGGCGTTCGCCCTCGGCTTCGTCCTCTTCTTCATCACGCTCACCCTGAACTACATCGCGCTCAAGGTCGTGCAGAAATATCGAGAGCAATATGACTGATCTCACAGCCGGCGGGCCCGTCCCGTCGCTCCGACGCGTGGAGTTCGAATCGGCTAAAGCCAAGGCGAGACTGCGCGGCCGTTACAGATCGGAAGCGCGTTTCAAGGCTTACGGAATCGCGGCCTTGACCGTGACCACGATCTTCCTCCTGTTGCTGCTTTCAAGCATCGTGTGGAAGGGCGTCCCCGGTTTCTTTCATAACGTGATCGTCACGGACGTTCTGGTCGACGCGGCCAAGGTCGATCCCCAGGCCAAGGGCGATGCGGCCACTCTCCGCGCCGGCGACTACACAGCCCTGGCGCGCAATGCGCTTGCCGAGATCATTCCCGGCATCGAGGGACGCCAACTCAAGAAAGAACTCAATTCTCTGCTCAGCACGGGAGCGGGCGACGCTCTTCGCGCTCAGGTCGTCGAGAACCCCGCGCTCGTCGGCCAACGCGTCAAAGCCGAACTTCTCCTTGCAGACGACGCCGATGTCTTTCTGAAGGACAACGGTACGCCGATCCGCACGGTCACCGATACCCGCGGCATTGCCACGCCGAGCGGAGCGACAGGCGACATATCGATCCTCGTCGGCGCTAACGACTTCGCCAATGAAGTAGCGGGCGTCAAAGCCGAGTTGAACGCCCGTGCCACCGCGATTGAAGAGACGGTCGAACGGCGTAAAGCACGCGGCGCAGCAGCCGAAAGTCTGGCCGACCTCGAAAAGGAAGCCAGCAATCTTCGCGCGCGCTACAATGCGGCCGCGACTTCGGAAACGATCGACGCCAAGATGGCGAGCCGTCTGGTCGCAATCAACGGCGGCATCGTCAAAGTGAAGGAAATGACGCCGACGTCGATCAAGGGCGAAGTGATCATTCCTTTGACCACGACAGCGGACGCCGCACCTGGCTCCTGGCAGATTCGAATCTACGAGAAGCCGGAATCCTACCGGAACCTGAACGACCGGGGCGTTACGTTCCTGGAAGCCCTCAAAGCCAAGGGCGTCATCGAAAACAGATTCAATTGGGCGTTCTTCACCTCGGGCGACAGCCGCGAAGCCGAACTCGCCGGTATCCGTGGCGCGCTCGTGGGCTCCATTCTCACGCTGCTGGTCACGCTCGGCCTGTGCGTGCCCGTCGGCGTTATGGCCGCGATCTACCTGGAAGAGTTTGCTCCCAAGAACCGCATGACGGATCTAATCGAGATCAATATCAACAACCTCGCGGCCGTGCCGTCGATCGTGTTCGGCCTTCTCGGACTAGCGGTCTTTCTGAATTTCTTCAATCTTCCGCGTTCTGCCCCGCTGGTCGGCGGCCTCGTCCTGGCATTGCTCGTCCTGCCCACGATCATCATCGCATCGCGCGCGGCGTTGAAGTCCGTCCCGCCGTCAATCCGCGAGGCCGCGCTCGGTGTGGGCGCTTCGCACCAACAGGCCGTGTTTCACCATGTGCTGCCGCTCGCCATGCCCGGCATCATGACCGGAACGATCATCGGCATGGCTCACGCTCTGGGCGAAACCGCGCCGCTTCTGATGATCGGCATGATAGCTTTCATTGTCGACGTGCCAACCAGCCTGACGCAGGCTGCCACCGTTCTTCCCGTCCAGATCTTCCTCTGGTCGGACCTTCCCGAACAAGCCTTCAAGATGAAGACCGCCGCCGCCATCCTGGTGCTCCTCGCCGTCCTGTTTGTCATGAACGGCCTCGCCATCTGGCTCCGCAAGAAATTCGAACGCCGCTGGTAACTTATTCATGGAACCCAGAGACATCGTCATGGAACTGCGCCCCGACCCACTCTTGCTGATGACACAAGGCGTCAAGCCGGCTGCCTCGGTGCATACGAAAATCACCGCGAGGAACGTCGACGTCTACTACGGCGAGAAGCACGCGCTGAAGGGGGTCTCGATCGACATCCCCGAACGCTCGGTCACGGCTTTCATCGGTCCGTCCGGTTGCGGAAAATCGACCTTCCTGCGCTGCATCAATCGCATGAACGATACGGTTGCGTCCTGCCGGGTCGAGGGCAAGATCCTGATCGACGGCAAGGATATCTATGATCCGGCCCTTGATCCGGTTCAGCTGCGCGCGCGCGTCGGCATGGTGTTCCAGAAACCAAACCCGTTCCCCAAATCCGTCTACGAGAATGTCGCCTACGGTCCGCGCATCCACGGACTGGCACGTTCCAAGGCCGAGCTCGACGAGATCGTCGAAATGAGCCTGCGCAAGGCAAGCTTGTGGAACGAAGTCAAGGACCGGCTCGAGGACAGCGGCACCGGCCTCTCGGGCGGCCAGCAGCAGCGCCTGTGCATCGCGCGCGCAATCGCCATCAATCCGGAAATCATTCTGATGGATGAGCCGTGCTCCGCCCTCGATCCGATCGCGACGGCTCACATCGAAGAATTGATGGAAGAGCTGCGCAGCAACTTCACCATTGTCATCGTGACACACTCCATGCAGCAGGCCGCGCGCGTCTCTCAGAGAACCGCCGCAGATTTTCACAAACCCTCGTGACAAGAGAACGCAGGATTACATCACCGGCCGCTTCGGCTGATCCCGCTCCGCGTCCGTTTCTCCGTCACACCATTCCCGCGAGGGAGGAGATTTCGCATGACCGACCATATCGTCAAATCCTACGAACAGGAACTCGCCCTGCTCGATGGCAAGATCAGCCAGATGGGCGGATTGGCCGAGCAACTGGTGGGCGAAGCATTCGACTCTCTCGCCAGCCACAACCCAGCGCGGGCTCAGGCCACCATCGCCAGCGATGCGACCATCGACCTCCTGCATCGCGAACTGGAGGAGCAGGTCATCCTCATGATCGCGCGCCGGCAGCCGGTCGCGAACGATCTGCGCCAGATCATCTCGGTTCTTAAGGTCGCCGGCGAACTGGAGCGTGTCGGCGATCTGGCCAAGAATGTCGCCAAGCGCGCGCAGACCGTTTCGGGAGAAGCCCATCCCAAGGGGCTGCTGACCGGCCTGCAGCACATGACCGATCTCGCAACACGTCAGCTGAAAGACGTTCTCGACGCCTACTCCGCGCGCGACGCTGAAAAGGCGTTGGCCGTCTGGCGAAAGGATGAAAATCTCGACGCCGTCTACAATTCCGTCTTCCGCGAACTTTTGACCTACATGATGGAAGACCCGCGCAACATCGGGCTCTGCACGCATCTGTTGTTCGTTGCCAAGAACCTCGAGCGCATCGGTGACCACACGACGAACATTGCCGAGACCATCACCTTCATGACGCGCGGATCGTTTCCGGAGGGCGAGCGCCCGAAGAGCGACATGACGAGCTCCACGCTCGTGTCGGGCCCCCTATAACGAAAAAAGAGACGAGGAATGCCGGCTAAGGTTCTGATCGTCGAGGATGAAGAATCGCTCGTCGAAATCCTGAGGTATAATTTACAGGCTGCGGGCTACACCGTGGTTCATGCCGCGTCAGGCACTGACGCGATCATGATCGTCCGTGAAGAACGCCCTGACCTCATCATTCTCGACTGGATGCTTCCCGGTCTTGCCGGCATCGAGATCTGCCGGCAGATCCGTGCGCGGCCGGAAACAAAAGCCCTTCCCATTATCATCCTGACAGCCAGAGGCGAGGAAAGCGACCGCATCCGAGGCCTGCAGACCGGCGCCGATGATTATGTCGTGAAGCCGTTCTCCGTGTCAGAATTGATGGCCCGCGTGACGGCACTGCTGCGCCGCGTTTCGCCGGATCGCATCGCCGATACGCTTGAAGGCAACGGCATAAAGTTCGACCGCATCGCCCACCGGGTAACGCGCTTCGGCCGCGAGTTGAACGTCGGCCCGACCGAGTACCGTCTGCTCGAACAGTTCATGGAGAACAAAGGCCGCGTCTTGAGTCGGGCACAACTGCTCGACGGAACCTGGGGCCGGGACGCGGAGGTCGACGAACGCACGGTGGACGTACACGTCGGCCGGCTGAGGAAGGCCATCGTATCGGGAAACCAGCGCGATCCCATCCGGACGGTGCGGGGCGCCGGATATGTCTTCGACGGGGACGAGTGAGTGTGAGCGGCGTTTCGACAGCCTGATCGGCGGACCAGCCATCATGACGTTCAAGGTTCTCTGCATAAGGTGCAATCGCGCGACGTTTGCCGAGTTCGCCAATGGCGGTCGGCTGACCCGGCGGCGCGAATTCGAAGTCTTCGAATTGGTCCACCTGCTCCGCGTCGTTGTTGCCGACCGGCCGGACGCCATCGTCTGGGACAAGTCCCTGCCCCGCATCGATGCCGCCACTTTTCTCAAAAAGGTGGCCGGCGCTCTGCCACCCGGCGAGCAGCCCCTGATGATCATCGGCTCGCTGGCACCGGGCGCAAATTCGGGCAGTAGTGCTACAGCCCAGGATCGCCGCGACCCAATCTCGGAGTTCTCTGGAGTTCTGCGCACCGTTCTCGCCCACCTGCATACGGGCATGCAAGGATCACCCGCGAACGTCATTGCGGGGAACGGGATCTGTCTTGACCCTGTCTCGCGCGAGGTCACCCGCTTCGGACGCAAGGTGAATCTCGGACCGACCGAGGTACGCCTGCTTGAAGAATTGATGAGAGAACCCGGACAGGTTTACTCACGGCGCGATCTGGTGGAACGCGTCTGGGATGGCCGCCCGGATATCGATGATCGCACGGTCGACGTTTATGTCGGCAGACTGCGCCGCGCCCTCGTCAGGGGCAAGGAAGCGTCACCGATCCGCACACAACGCGGCCGCGGCTACCTGTTTGAACCCAGCACCACGACTTGACCGCGACGGATGGCCAGACACCTCGATCTGCGTGGTGTCGAGCGACCCGACACGACGGGAGCCCACCAACTCAATTTTGGCTGCTTGCGGCGCGCGGTGAGCCCTGAGCCATCCGTGCGATACCGCCACGTCATGCAGACTTCTGGTCCAGACGAGCACTTCTTTCGGGCATAGTTTGCCGTCGAAATTTCTCGCCACGCCCGCTGTTTCAAATAATTCCTTAGTTATGCCTCGTTTAAAAATCTAACCTTGCTCCTCGAAAGAGGTCCGGATTTTGTTTCGCGTCGTCCGCACCCAGGCCATGGCTCGCCACGAAGATCCATTCCTAAGTCTGTCGACCGCCATGTCGGTCAGCATCATCCTGGCTGGACTGGGCTTGGGATTGGCGTCCCATTTTGGCACTTTCAGATTCCCTGCCGAGGTATCTCCGTCAGCGGCGCCGGAACCGGCACCGGAGCCGGAGGCGACCGTCCGGAAGGCAGCGACACAGAGTGAAACCGCTCTCCCACCGGCCGCCTGGAGTGAGGACGAGGTGATCCGGGCGCGCGAAGCCTGCATGCATTCCCTGCGATCCATCGCGGCCGGCGTGACCTTTCTCGAACCGATCAAGACCGACAGGTGCGGGATCCCCGCACCCGTCTTGCTGCATAGCCTCGGCAGCGATCCCAAGCTGGTTTTCGATCCGCCCGTCATGACCAATTGCGGCATGATGACGGCGCTCGCGGACTGGAACAGGCGATCCCTTCAGCCCGCCGCGCTCAAGGCTTTCAAATCGCCGGTATCGAAGATCGTTGGAGCCTCGGCCTATGCCTGCCGCAACGTCTACGGGCTTGCCACGGGAAATCTTAGTCAGCACGCTTTTGGCAACGCGATCGACATCGGTGCGTTCGAACTGGCCACCGACCGCACGATCACCGTTCTCCACGGGTGGGGACCGACCGAACGCGACATCGAGGAGCGCAAGAAGAAAGAGCGCCAGAAGTTGCGCACCGCCATCATCGCGAAGTCCATGAACGTGCCTGGCGCGGCGCGCATTGACATCTCGAAGATGAAGGCCCGCGAGGCCGGATTGAAACCACTCCCCGTTGATCGGCCGGTCACCGGGAGCGAGCCGCCCTCGCCACCCGCGGCCAAGCCCTCCCCGCCGGCTCCGGAAATGTCGTTCTTCAGAAGTCTGCGATCAGGCGCCTGTGGGCCGTTCGCCACCGTCCTGGGGCCGGAAGCAAACGAGGTGCACCGCAATCATCTGCACTTCGATCTCAATCCCGCGCGCACCGGCGCGCACTGCAACTAGCCCGCAACTGTGGTCGCACACGGCCGGGCTCGCCGGTTGCCTGCTGAGCCGCAAGAGGGTGCTGCACGACGTTGGACTGGCTGGCTGTGCCGGCAGTCTGGCGCGGACGAGTCTTAGCGTCTGACCACCAAAAACAGGGAATTTTCTCGATTTTGGCCGGTTTTCCGGGTCCGTAAACGCGCGATACCGCAGTGAAATCCGTGGCTTAGCGCGAAAACTCCCGAAAAATAACAGGGAATTCAAAAGCCCTTTTCAGGAATTTTGGCCGTTCGAACAGGGATCCCCCCACGAAGAACAGGGCACTGAAACGCCCATAAATCCGCGGTGTCTTTGAGTGCAGGGGGGGACTTACGTGCCGTCTCCGCCCCATGATATTTTGACGAACGGCCAGCCCTCGCCATCCGCCATTTGGCTTCCGGCGCGGCCCTCAGAACCCCACGACAATTTGGATCTGAGGTGACGCGGCCTTGGCGCGAATGCTGGCCTGTGCTGGGCGCCACGACACCTCTCAACTGGAAGGTGTCGTTATGACTGAACTGACCATCTCGAGCCTGCCCATCGGCAGTCTCAAGCCCTACGACCGGAATGCCCGAACACATAGTGCCAGGCAGATCGCCCAGATCGCAGCCAGCATCAAAGCCTTCGGGTTTAACAATGCGGTGCTGATCGACAAGCACAACGGCATCATCGCCGGGCA
>JALOTA010000116.1 GCA_025458125.1 Hyphomicrobium sp. | reverse complement strand
AGGTCCGGAGCTCAGGTAACATCGCCTTGCGACGGCTGGGTTCTCTACGCTGGAGAGTTTCGCAGCTACGGCAAACTCTTGATCATCGACGCGGGCGGCGGATACAATGTTGTATTGGCGGGATTATCCCAGATTGATGTGCGACCGGGAGAGTTCGTGCTTGCGGCAGAGCCCGTAGGCACGATGATGATGGTCAAGAAAGAAGCGTCTGGCGCGGACTCGACCGCACCGGTACTCTACGTCGAATTCCGCAAGGATGGGCAGCCCATCGACCCCGACCCCTGGTGGGTCACGGTCCCTCAGAAGGCACAAGGCTAATGCGCAAGACAGAATTTGCGTTCTGGACGTTCCTGATGATGGCCGGCCTCGCCGGCGTCACGACGGTCATGAATGTAACCAACGGGAATTCCGCAACGTCCCCGAACGCGGAACTTTACAAGCAGCTTGATCTGTTCGGCGACGTGTTCGAGCGCGTCCGCTCCGACTACGTCGAAAAGCCCGATGACACGCTGCTGATCGAGAATGCCATCAACGGCATGTTGAGCGCACTCGACCCGCACTCGTCTTACCTCAGCCCCAAGAATTTCAAGGATATGCAGGTTCAGACGCGCGGCGAGTTCGGCGGCCTGGGCATCGAAGTCACCATGGAGAACGGCGTAATCAAGGTCGTGTCTCCGATCGACGACACCCCCGCATCGCGCGCCGGCATTCTCGCCAACGACCTCATCACGCATCTCGACAACGAGCAGATCAACGGTCTGACGCTCGAACAGGCGGTCGAGAAAATGCGCGGTCCGGTCAACACGCCGATCAACTTGACGGTTGTTCGCAAGGGCCGGGAAGAGCCGTTCGACGTCAAAGTCACACGCGATGTCATCCGCATCAATCCGGTGAAGGCACGGGCGGAAGACGACGTTGCCTATATCAAGGTGTCGACATTCAACGAGCAGACGCATGCGATGCTGGTCAAGTCCATGGAACAGCTGCGCAAGGAAATCGGCCCCAAACTTCGCGGCTACATCATCGATCTGCGCAACAACCCGGGCGGCCTGCTTGATCAGGCAATCTCGGTCAGCGACGATTTCCTTGAACAGGGCGCCATCGTTCTGACCAAGGGGCGTAACAACGAAGAGACGCAGCGCGCCCAGGCCCGTCCCGGAGACACCTCCGAAGGCAAGCCGGTCGTGATCCTGATCAACGGCGGTTCGGCGTCGGCCTCGGAGATCGTGGCCGGTGCCCTGCAGGACCATAAGCGGGCAACCATCATCGGCACCCGCTCGTTCGGAAAGGGCTCGGTTCAGACCATCATCCCGCTGGGTTCCACGAACGGCGCCATTCGATTGACGACGGCACGCTACTACACGCCGTCGAACCGTTCGATCCAGGCCAAGGGTATTGACCCGGATATCGTCGTCGAACAGGAGCTTCCCGACGATCTCAAGGAAAAGATCGCCAACGAGAAGCCCCGCGGAGAAGCGAGCCTGCGTGGTCACCTGCGCAATCCAGACGGCAGCAAGGCTACGCCCAGCGAGGGCGAAAATGGGGCCGCTGCTGCTCCCGAGGAACCCGCCAAGGAAGAAAGCGGATCTCTGGCCTACGTGCCGAAGGAAGCGGAGAAAGATACCCAACTCCAGTACGCGCTGCGCTTCCTGCGTGGAACGGCAACGGAAGCCAATGTGGCCAAGCCCGCGACACCTCCGGCAGCCCCCGCGACCGACACGGCAAAGCCGGCCACGGTCCCCAATTAACAGGGGGCTTGTCGTAAAAGCCACCGGAAGGGGCGCCCCGCCGGCGCCCCTTTTCATTTGTGAACCCGGCAGAACGCCCGCCGGTTCGCGCCACCTCGTCCCCTGTCATCGAGCACGATCATGAGCACAAAAGAGACCGCCACTGACGCCCGAACACTGGGATACCGCCCCTGCGTCGGGATCATGCTTATCAACAGGCAGGGCCTCGTCTGGGTCGGCCAGCGTGCCGATTCACCCGGCGAAGCCGAAGGTAAGGGCGACTGGTGGCAGATGCCTCAGGGTGGACTGGACGCGGGCGAAGACCCGCGGGCCGCCGCCATGCGGGAACTCTACGAAGAGACGTCGGTCCGCTCGGCGACCCTGATCGGCGAGTCAAGCGAATGGCTGAACTACGATCTGCCGCCCGAATTGATCGGCGTGGCCTGGGGAGGCAAGTATCGCGGCCAGAAGCAGAAATGGTTTGCCGCCCGCTTCACCGGTTCAGACAGCGAGATCGATATCAGCGCCCCGCCGGGCCACCAGCCCGAGTTCATCCATTGGAAATGGGCCTCGGTTGGGGAACTTGTCGGCCTCATCGTGCCTTTCAAGCGCGCGGTCTACGAATCGGTCGTAGCCGAACTCGGCCCGCTCGCCACTCCAATGGATTGAGCCCTTGAAAGGCCGGCGTCTTCGTTCCAGGGCGCGCCGGCCCCTATCTTCCGGGGTGCTCTTGTAACTCGTTGATTCGTCTGTCACTCTATTGACGCTTTTTGGAACACTACTGCTGAAATGACGATAGAACGTCCCATCGGTGTTTCTGAACCCCTCGAACTTCCCTACAGGGTCGGGGTCGGCATTGTTCTGTTCGATCGCCGCGGTCTCGTGTGGACAGGACGCAGGCTGCCGAAATGGGCCGGGAATGGCATGCTCGGACAAGGCCACATCTGGCAGCTGCCGCAAGGCGGCCTTCTGCCGGCAGAAGATCCGCTCGAAGCAGCCTATCGCGAATTGGAAGAAGAAACCGGAATCCGCAGTGCGGAACTTATTGCCGAACTCAATGCCTGGACGACCTACGATCTTCCTGCCGAACTGATCGGCGTCGCATTGAAAGGGCGCTATCGCGGGCAGCGCCAGCGCTGGTTCGCAATGCGCTTCTATGGCGATGACAGCGAGATCGACATCGGTCCCCGCAACGGCTGCAAAGCCGAGTTCGATCGCTGGAAGTGGCGTCCGGTCGATGAACTGGCGGAACTCGTCATCCCCTACAAGCGGGCTGTTTACGAGGAACTCTCGCGCGTGTTCAGCCCCTACGCCCGGCCTGTTGAATGATATCGGCCGGCTAAGAAAAAAGGCCGGGGAAACCCGGCCTCATTCGTATCGATCTGCGAATGTCTCTGACCTTTAGGCGGCCTTACCGCCGAGATTACGCAATCGGTCGATCGCCGTCTGCGCCAACGTCCGCTCGTCGTCGTCCTTGGCAGCGGCGAGATCGGCTTCAGCCGCCGCGATCTCATCCGCGATCTTCGACTGCGACGCATCGGCGACGTCGAAGGCCGTTTCGGCAAGAACCGTCACCGACGCGGCGTTCACATCCGCGAAACCGGATTTGACGAAGATCTGGCGCTTGCCGGCGGCGGTCAAAACTTCGAGCAGGCCAGGCCGGAGCGCTGAAAT
Source organism: Hyphomicrobium sp. (assembly GCA_025458125.1). GTDB lineage: Bacteria > Pseudomonadota > Alphaproteobacteria > Rhizobiales > Hyphomicrobiaceae > JAGVSR01. Next base: position 4,344 of record JALOTA010000116.1, on the reverse strand, counting down.
CAGCGGGGCGTGACCGGAAAAGACGGTGAAATCTCCTTCGACGCCCGGCACCATCGCCTGCTCAGCATCGACCGCGAGAAGAACGCGCTCAGGAGAAACGAGTTCGAATTTGAATGTCCCGGCCATGCCGTACCTTCCTCAGATTACACCCGCGCCGCTCGGGCCCAGGCTAGCTCGCAGCCTCGTCTTCGATAGCGCCAGACTTGACGCGGACCTCGTCGGCCGTCTGCAACTTCGTACCGCAGAAGGGGCAGAAGAACACCGGATGATCGATCATGCCCGGTTCTTCGTCTTCCATCTCGATCAGCCCGACGGACATATAAAGGATGCCGCCGTCACCAACCGTGATGAGCGGCTCGAAATCTTCTCCGCTCATCGCCTCTTTCAATTCGGCACAGCAGTTGCCGAACGATTCGCCTGACATCGCCGTATTCCCTCTTTCAACGCCAGGACGGACCGTCCACAACCGAACAGCTTAGGCGGCTTCCGCCAGCTTCTCGGCCTTTGCAATCGCTTCGTCGATAGAACCCACCATGTAGAACGCGGGTTCGGGCAGGTGGTCGAACTCGCCTTCGCAAAGGCCCTTAAAGCCCTTGATCGTATCGGCGAGCGATACGAGCTTGCCGGGCGAGCCCGTGAACACTTCGGCGACATGGAACGGCTGAGACATGAACCGCTCGATTTTGCGAGCCCGCGCCACCGTCAGCTTGTCGTCTTCCGACAGTTCGTCCATGCCGAGGATCGCGATGATGTCCTGCAACGACTTGTACTTCTGCAGGATCGCCTGAACCCGGCGAGCGACCTGATAGTGCTCCTCGCCGACGATGCGCGGATCGAGCATGCGCGAGGTCGAGTCGAGCGGGTCGACAGCCGGATAAATGCCCTTCTCGGCGATGGCGCGCGAAAGAACGGTGGTGGCATCCAAGTGGGCGAACGACGTTGCCGGAGCTGGGTCCGTCAGGTCGTCTGCCGGCACGTAGATCGCCTGCACGGACGTGATCGAACCCTTCTGCGTGGTCGTGATGCGCTCCTGCAGGGCGCCCATATCCGTCGCCAGCGTCGGCTGATAACCCACCGCCGAAGGGATACGGCCCAGAAGTGCTGAAACTTCCGAACCGGCCTGCGTGAAACGGAAAATGTTGTCGACGAAGAACAGAACGTCCTGGCCCTGGTCACGGAAGTATTCCGCGACGGTGAGGCCGGACAGCGCCACGCGCGCACGCGCGCCGGGCGGTTCGTTCATCTGACCGTAGACGAGCGCGCACTTCGAACCCTTGGCGGTGCCGCCGTTCTTCTTGGGGTCCTTGTTCACGTTCGACTCGATCATCTCGTGATACAGGTCGTTGCCTTCGCGGGTCCGTTCACCGACGCCGGCGAACACGGAGTAGCCGCCGTGTGCCTTCGCAACGTTGTTGATCAGTTCCATGATCAGAACAGTCTTGCCAACGCCGGCACCACCGAACAGACCGATCTTGCCGCCCTTGGCGTAGGGAGCGAGCAAATCCACGACCTTGATGCCCGTAACCAGGATCTGTGCTTCGGTCGCCTGTTCGGCGAACGTCGGGGCAGGCTGGTGAATGGCCCGCGTGGCCTTGGCACCAACCGGACCCGCCTCGTCCACCGGCTCACCGATGACGTTGATGATTCGGCCGAGCGTCTCTTCACCGACGGGCACCAGGATCGGCGAACCCGTGTCCGCCACGTTCTGGCCGCGAACCAGACCCTCAGTCGAGTCCATCGCGATGGTGCGAACGGTGTTCTCGCCGAGATGCTGGCGTTCAGAATTTCGGGCAGGTGGCCGTCGAACTGCACGTCGACGACGGCGCCCATGACCTGGCGGATCTTACCAACTGTGTTAGCCATTGCCGTTTCCTCGTTCCTTCAGTCCGTCAGAGCGCTTCGGCGCCCGAGATGATTTCGATGAGTTCCTTGGTGATATTCGCCTGGCGCTGACGGTTGTACTTGATCGTCAGCCTGTTGATCATGTCGCCCGCGTTGCGCGTGGCATTGTCCATCGCCGACATCCGCGCGCCCTGTTCAGAAGCCGCGTTTTCGAGAAGCCCCCGGAAGATCTGCGTTGCGACGTTGCGCTTCAGCAGAGTGGACAGAATGACTTCCTCATCCGGTTCGTACTCGTAGATGGCCTGAGCGCCCTGGTCCTTCGATTCGGCAACCTCCGGAAGCTTTGCGGGGATAAGCTGCAGAGCCGTCGGCTTCTGGGCGATCACCGACTTGAACTCCGAGAAGTACAGCGTCGCCACGTCGAACTCGCCCGCATCGAACATCGCAAGCAACTTGTCGGCGACGTCTTCGGCGATCTTGTAGCCGATCTGGCGAACGCCGGTCAGCTCGCGTCTGTCGACGATGTTGCGTCCCAGATCACGCCGCAGGTTGTCCGCGCCCTTGCGGCCGACCGTAAGGATTTTGACGGTCTTGCCCGCCGCCAGAAGCCGGTTGGCATCCGCGCGGGCGAGCTTCGCGATGTTCGAGTTGAAACCGCCGCACAGGCCGCGCTCGGCCGTCATGACGACCAGCAGGTGAACCTGATCCTTACCGTTGCCGACCAGAAGGGGCGACGCGGTTTCGCGCACCGCCTTGCTTCCCAGATTGGCCAGGATCTTGTCCATGCGCTCCGCGTAGGGGCGGGCAGCGGTCGCGGCTTCCTGCGCCCGGCGCAGTTTGGCAGCGGCCACCATCTGCATGGCCTTCGTGATTTTCCGTGTCGCCTTCACCGAGGCGATCCGGTTTCGTAGGTCCTTCAAGCTCGGCATGGAGCCGTCTCCCTGAGCGCGAGCTGGAAATTAGGCGACGAAGCTCTTGGCGAACTTGTCGAGGAACGCCACGAGGTTCTTTTCCGTCTCGCCCGACAGCGCCTTTTCCGCGCCGATGGCCGACAGGATCGACTTTTCATCGCGAAGCGAAGCGAGAAGAGCCTGCTCGAACTTGTTGACGGCATTCACCGGAAGGGCGTCGAGATAACCGCGCGTGCCGGCGAAGATCACCGCCACTTGCTCTTCCATCTTGAGCGGCGAGAACTGCGGCTGCTTCAGGAGCTCGGTCAGTCGCGCGCCGCGTGCCAGCAGCTTCTGCGTCGCCGCGTCGAGGTCGGAGCCGAACTGAGCGAACGCAGCCATTTCGCGGTACTGCGCCAGCTCGCCCTTGATCTTGCCTGCCACCTGCTTCATCGCCTTCGTCTGTGCCGACGAGCCGACTCGCGACACCGACAGGCCGACGTTCACGGCCGGACGAATACCCTGGTAGAACAGGTCCGTTTCAAGGAAGATCTGTCCGTCCGTGATCGAAATCACGTTCGTGGGAATGTAGGCCGACACGTCGTTGGCCTGCGTTTCGATGACCGGCAGCGCCGTCAGCGAACCCTTGCCGGCGGCATCGCCCATCTTGGCGGCGCGCTCGAGCAGACGAGAGTGGAGATAGAACACGTCGCCCGGGTAGGCTTCGCGGCCCGGCGGGCGGCGCAGCAGCAGCGACATCTGACGATAAGCGACGGCCTGCTTGGAGAGGTCGTCGTAAGCGATCACGGCGTGCATGCCGTTGTCGCGGAAATATTCGCCCATTGTGCAGCCCGTGAACGGTGCGAGATACTGCATGGGCGCCGGGTCCGACGCTGTCGCGGCGACAACGATGGAATACTGCAGTGCGCCGCGCTCCTCGAGAACCTTCACGAACTGCGCGACAGTGGAACGCTTCTGACCGATGGCGACATAAACGCAATAGAGCTTCGCGCTCTCGTCGTTACCCTCGTTCAGCGGCTTCTGGTTGAGGAAGGTGTCGAGGATGACGGCGGTCTTGCCGGTCTGGCGGTCGCCGATGATGAGTTCGCGCTGCCCGCGTCCGATCGGGATCAGCGCGTCCACCGCCTTGAGGCCCGTGGCCATCGGCTCGTGCACGGACTTGCGCGGAAGGATGCCCGGAGCCTTCACGTCCACGCGCATGCGAACGTCCGACTTGATCGGACCCTTGCCGTCGATGGGGTTGCCGAGGCCGTCGACCACGCGGCCGAGAAGGCCCTTGCCGACCGGCACATCCACGATCGCACCGGTCCGCTTGACCGTATCACCTTCGCGGATCGTGCGGTCGTCACCGAAGATGACGACGCCCACATTGTCCGACTCAAGGTTGAGCGCCATTCCGCGCAGCCCGCCGGGGAACTCGACCATTTCGCCGGCCTGCACGTTGTCGAGGCCGTAAACGCGGGCAATACCGTCGCCGACCGACAGCACCTGCCCGATTTCGGAGACCTGCGCCTCCTTGCCGAAATTCTTGATCTGATCCTTCAGGATCGACGTGATTTCTGCGGCGCGGATTTCCATCTGCCTCGACCTC
>JALOTA010000042.1 GCA_025458125.1 Hyphomicrobium sp. | reverse complement strand
TGCTTGGACGGGAATTGCGCCATCGTGACCGAGATTTCCAGCACGATCGTCCACAGACGGCAGGCATGCTCGAACGCTTCGATGTCGAACGACTTGTCCTCGCGGCGGAACGTCATCAGGTTCATCGACGCCAGATTGCAGGCCGTGTCGTCGAGGAACATGTACTCCGAGCACGGGTTGGAGGCGCGGATCTGCCCCGACTGCGGGCAGGTGTGCCAGTCGTTGATCGTTGTGTGGAACTGGATGCCGGGGTCGGCCGAGGCCCAGGCAGCATGGCCGATGGATTCCCACAGGTCGCGGGCCTTCAGCGTCTTGGTCACCTTGCCGGTGATGCGGGCGGTGAGCTGCCACTCGCCGTCGTCTTCCACCGCGCGGAGGAAGTCGTCGGTGACGCGCACCGAGTTGTTGGAGTTCTGCCCGGATACGGTCAGATACGCCTCGCTGTCCCAGTCGGTATCGTAGGTGGTGAAATCGATGTCGGTGTAGCCCTGGCGCGCGAACTGCACGACGCGGTGCACGTAGTTCATCGGCACCTGATCGCGGCGGGCTTCCTTAATGGCGGCCTTGAGCTTCGGATTCTTCGTCGGCTCGTAGCAGGCATCTCCGTCCGCTTCGCAGTTCACGCACGCGGCCATCACGGCCTTGAGGCGCTTCTGGCAGATCTTCGAGCCGGTCACGAGAGCGGCGACCTTTTGCTCCTCGCGTACCTTCCAGGCGATGTATTCCTCGATATCGGGATGATCCACGTCGACCACGACCATCTTGGCCGCGCGCCGCGTCGTGCCGCCCGACTTGATGGCGCCAGCGGCACGATCGCCGATCTTCAGGAATGACATGAGACCCGAGGAGCGGCCGCCGCCGGAAAGCTTTTCGTTGGCGCCGCGCAGTGCGGAGAAGTTCGAGCCCGTGCCCGAGCCATACTTGAAGAGCCGCGCCTCACGCACCCACAGGTCCATGATGCCGTTCTCGTTGACGAGATCGTCTTCCACCGACTGGATGAAGCAGGCGTGCGGCTGCGGGTGCTCGTAGGCCGAGGAAGAAACGGTCAGTTCGCCCGTCTCGAAGTCGACGTAATAGTGCCCCTGGCCTGGGCCATCGATGCCGTAGGCCCAGTGCAGACCCGTGTTGAACCACTGCGGCGAGTTCGGCGCGGCCATCTGCATGGCGAGCATGTAGCGATGCTCGTCGAAGAACGCCTGGGCGTCTTCTTCGCTGGTGAAGTAGCCACCTTTCCACCCCCAGTAGGTCCAGGTGCCGGCGAGACGGTCGAATACCTGCCTTGCGTCGTTCTCGCCCGCGGTGCGCTCCTTGGCGGGAACTCCGGCCAGAGCTTTGTCGTCCGCCACCGAGCGCCACAGCCACGAGGGCACCTGCGTTTCCTCGACCTTGCGAAGGGCCTTGGGCACGCCGGCCTTGCGGAAATACTTCTGCGCCAGAATGTCGGCGGCAACCTGGCTCCAGTGTTCGGGAACCTCGAAGCCTTCGAGACGGAATACGACGGAACCGTCGGGGTTCTTGATTTCGGACGTGGCGCGCCGGAACGCGATCTTGGCGTAAGGCGACTGGCCTGCTTCCGTAAATCGGCGTGTGATCTTCATATGTCGTCCCCCAATCAAAAATGGGGGTGCCTTGACGCGAAACCGGAAGCACCCATTAATTTTTGCTCTCCACCTCATCCCAGGAGCCACGTTTCCGGCGCGTCCTCCCCGTCTGCGCAGCCATCGCGGGAACGTCGAACGCCGCACCGTCCCTCAACGGGCGAGCTGTTCGTCCGAACACGCGAAAAGCTGAGGCCAACAGGCCGTTACAGGGGAAAGGGCGCGCGCCGGAAGCGGTCACCATTGGGTCGGCGGCTGAGATGAAAGTTGGCGCGATTCGGCCCCGTCGTCACGAAGTCTTGGGGGTAGTAGATGCGACCGGCCACTAGATGTAGTGGTGTTGATAATTTGGGGATTGACCGGCCCGCTTGCCCTGGATTCGCGGCCTTCGCTGCATCGCGGCGTGGCTGAGGGGGGTGTGAATTGATCCTTCAACCCGGTGTTTTGATCCTCATCTCGACGAAGGCTAGGCCGATTCCGGCGACGCCGGTGTGGCAGTTCAGCCGCGGTCGTTCGCCCACTGGACAGCGGACCGGGCGGGTCCTACACGCAAGCCTTCGAGACGACACCCGACCGGGGGCCGCGATGGGTCTTTTCAAGGAAATCTTCAGCTGGTGGGGCGGCAATACGTGGGGCACGCGCTTCACCATCTGGCGCCACGGCCGCTTTGTCGGCGAGGACGAATTCGGCAATCGCTATTACGAGCAGAAATCCGGCCGTCCCGGACCGCTCGACCGGCCCCGACGCTGGGTCACTTATAAGGATCAGTCCGACGCGACGCTGATCCCGCCCGGCTGGTACGGCTGGATGCACTTTACCTCTGACGAGCCGCCGGTGGACCAGGCCTACACGCCTCGGCCCTGGGAGAAGGCGCATCAGCCCAACCCGACCGGAACTCCGGCGGCCTACCGGCCGTCGGGTTCGATCCTCACGGCGTCCGCGACGCGCCCGCGTGCGACGGGGGACTATAAACCCTGGCAACCGGACTAGACGGCTCTGCCGCTTCCGCCACCACGTTTGCGACACGATCGGAAGCCAATGTCTGGCCGAAATCAGTCGTGCTATCCTTCTCGCGCCGTTGCGCGTTCCCATGCGAAAAGCACCCGGTCTGGCATGACGCTCCGCACGCTTTCCATCACGGTGGGTCTCGCCCTGGCAACGCTGCCGGGAGCGGGCATGCACCCGGCCCACGCCGAGCGTCTGGAAAACAAGGTCGCTGTCTTCTCCGCGCTCGACAAAGTCACGGCGACGATCACCACGCTGAACGTGCCCTTGAACGAGACGCGTGAATTCGGCGCGCTGAAGGTCACGCCGCGCGTCTGCTACACGCGGCCCCCGACGGAGCAGCCCAAGACAACCTCGTTCGTCGAAGTTCAGGAGGTCCAACTCGACGGCCAGGAGAAGAAAATTTTCTCCGGCTGGATGTTCGCCGAGAGTCCGGGCCTCAATGCCGTCGAACATCCGGTCTTCGACGTATGGCTGACGGGATGCCAGGAGCCGAAGAACCCCGTGGCAGCCGCAGCGCCCGCAGGAAACGCGGGCGACGGCGCAGGCGAGCCGGACCCGGCCGCCTCCGCAGAGCCCGCCGACGAACTGCCGCGCCGCCGCGTCCGTCGCTGACAACGTCGCGGCAACCTTTGCCCATCAAGGCCGTTACGATTTTGCGACAACCATTCCCTCTTGTCTCAGGCGCAGGGCGGGTGCTCAATTGCATCTTCACGCGAACATCTTGCACTCAAAAGGGAGGTCGCTCGCCATGATGCGTTCCTTTGTGGCTCTGTTACTCGTGGGTTCCCTCGCCGGCGGTGTTTCGGCCGGGGAAGTGACGCCGGAAAAGCTGGTCGACAGCCTCAACGGAGTCTTCGGCAAATTTCCCAAGACGCGCGCGAGCCACGCCAAGGGCGTCTGCGTGAAGGGAAGCTTCACGCCCGCCTCCGATGCCGCGTCTTTGAGCAAAGCCCCATTCCTGGCGGCCCCAGTTCCGCTACTCGGGCGCTTCTCCTTCGGCGGTGGCAATCCAAAGGCGTCCGACAAGCAGAAGTCGCCGCGCGGGCTCGCAGTGCGATTCGATCCGGACGGCAAGGCTCCGACCGATTTCGTATTGTTGTCCGCGCCGGTGTTTTTCGCCCGCACCCCCGAGGAGGTCGTGGGCTTCCTCGAGGCCCGTTACCCCGGTCCGGACGGCAAGCCCGATCCCGCAAAGGTCAAAGCCTTCAGCGATGCCCACCCATGGACCGCGAAACAGGGCGCCTGGGTCGCCGCGAAGCCCGTGCCCGCGAGCTATGCGGGCCTCACCTACTACAGTATCCATGCGTTTCAGGCGACCGCAGCGGACGGAAAGTCGATGGCCGTGAAATTCAAGTTCGAGCCCGTTGCCGGCGAATTGGGACTGACCGACGACGAAGCCAAGGCAAAGCCGGACGGTTTCTTCACGGCCGATCTGGACGAGCGATTGAAGGCCGCGCCCGTCGAGTTCACGCTCGTCGCCGTGGTCGGAACGGAGGCAGACCCGACCGGCGATCCCACCGCCGAGTGGCCCGAAGCGGACCGCAAGGCCATCAAGCTCGGCAGGATCTCGATCAGCGGCCGGGAAGACGACGCCAAATGCGATGCGACCACTTTTGATCCCAACAACCTGGCCGACGGGTTGGCCGGTTTCCCCGATGACCGGATTCTCCCGGCGCGGTCCGGCGCCTATGCCGTGTCGTTGTCACGGCGCAGCGAGTAGAGGGCAGCCGCCGGTCCTGTTCCAGCCGGAACAGCGGGCGGCCGGGAATGTTGCGATGTTGGGTTCATGCCGGATCGACCGGCTGAACCCAGCGTCCCTCCCAAGGAGCCCGTGCCATGACCGACAATCGCCTGATCGCCGCCGATGCGCTCTTTATGGTCGTCTACATCGGTCTTGCCGCCGCCTTCGTCGGCGTGCTGGCCGCTGCCGGATTACTCCATGCACTCGGCTACGAATTGACGACGCTGCACGCGGCAGCCGCCGCCGGCGGCCTCGTCGGCCTTTTTGTTCTTCCCGTCATGCCGAAGGTTTATCGGACCTTGCTGGGCCAGCCATTTAACTGGCGCGCGAACACGGTCCTGGGCGGCATCATCGAGAATTGAGAACCCGCGCCGCCCTTGGCGCGAAGTAGGTAAGAATACCGGACGCTCCGGCACGCTTGAATGCGAGCAGGCTTTCCATCATCACCTTCTCCGCATCCAGCCAGCCGCGCTCTGCAGCCGCCATCAGCATCGCGTACTCGCCGGAGACCTGATAGGCGAATGTCGGCACCTTGAAGGTTTCCGAGACGCGCTGCACGATGTCGAGATAGGGCATCCCCGGTTTGACCATCACGAGATCGGCGCCTTCTTCGATGTCGAGCGCCACTTCGCGTAAGGCTTCGTCCGTATTGGCCGGGTCCATCTGGTAGGTGCGCTTGTCGCCCTTCAGCGTCGATGACGAACCCACCGCATCGCGGAACGGGCCATAGAAGGCGCTCGCATACTTCGCCGCATACGACATGATCTGCGTGTCGTGATGACCGGCCGCCTCGAGTGCGCGCCGGATCGCGCCAATGCGCCCGTCCATCATGTCGGAAGGTGCGAGCACGTCGCAGCCGGCGGACACCTGGTTCAGCGATTGCCTGATCAGGGCTTCGACCGTTTCATCGTTGAGGATGACGCCATCGCGCACCAGCCCGTCGTGTCCGTGGCTGGTGTAGGGGTCGAGAGCCACGTCGAGGATCACGCCGAGATCGACGCCGGTGGCCTTGATGGCGCGTGTCGCGCGGCAGACAAGATTGTCCGGGTTGAACGCTTCGCGCGCATCGTCTGTCCTGAGCGCGGGGTCGGTATAGGGAAACAGCGCGACCGCAGGGATGCCGAGGGCGGCGGCCTCGCGCGCAGCCTCCGCGACGAGGTCGATCGAAAGTCTATCAACTCCCGGCATGGACGGTATCGGTTCGCGCCGCCCTGTTCCGTCGAGCACGAACAGCGGCCAGATGAGATCGGACGGCGAAAGAGCGTGTTCCGAGACGAGCGCACGCGCCCAGGGCGACCTTCGATTGCGGCGCGGACGGATGTGCGGGTAGCCGCCGCGCTGGCCAGCGTGAACGGGTCTTTCGGTCATCGGGGGATTCTCTGCCTGAATGGATCGAGGGACAGCGCCGACCATAGGGACATGGAAGCGGCGCGCAAGGGGAGAGGCGGGGGAGGGTCAACGCGTGCGCTTGAATTTCAGTCGCAGATCTTTTTGACCTTCCGTGGGGCCATATCGACATGGAAGTGATTGCGATGCGCGTTATTCGCCTCGGGACCAAGCGTGGTGCCGAAGATCTGACAGGCGGCCGTATGGGCGCCCTTCAGAAATTGCATCATGCGCGCGGGCGGCTGCGCTCCCGCGTCGGGTCCACCAAGCCGCAGAGGAGCCGCTCCGAGGGCTGGCTTCTGAACTGGGCTTCCAGCGTCTTCGGTCAACGTCTCGCGGAGGTCGGGAGATGCGCCACCGGGGCCTGCAACCTGAGGCGCAGCGGATGACCCCGTCGCGGGCGTCACGGCAGGGCGCGCAAGTTTTGCGGCTTCGGCTGCAGCCTTTTCGGCGGCCTTCTTCAGCGCTTCCTCGCGCATCGCGATATCACGCTTCGTCTCTCCCCATCCTGTCAGGACCACGGCGGTCTCGCCCTTGGCGGTGACGAACCCGCGGATATCGAGCGCATTGGCGCGGCCATGTTCGGAGAGCTTAGTCTTCGTCCGGCCGTAGGCGTTGCGGCAGGAATAGTCGCTCATGCTCTCGATCTTGATGACGTCGGCCCCAAGCGCTTTTCGCGCCAGTGGCTGCAGGTCCTTGGTGAGCCAGGTATGCAGGGCCCCGACCATGCCGCAGGTCAGCACGGGCGGCGGCGACAGCGACACCTCGGGCTTGCGCCCGATCGACACAAGGCGAACGGGCGCGGGCGCGCCGCAATCCCCCTGACGGAACGCGGGTTCGGGAATCGTGACCGCGTCGATCTTTGCCAGAATAACTTTGCAAAGGGCCTGCGCCTCGGCGATCTCTTCGGCCGGCCACTCGGTTGGCACCGGGGCGGGTTCGGCTTTGGCCTGGGCTTCCTCCTTCGCGCCGTCGACGGTCTTCGGCCAAACTCCCGCCGGAGGTGCGGCGTTCGGCGATTGGCCTGCTTCGGGCCGGGCCGGCGTGGGCGGCTGAGGCTTTGCCGGGGAGGCAGATCCGGCTACAGCCGGGTTGGCGGCAGGCGGCGAGACAAGCGGCTTCCCGTTGGCATCACGCGGCTTTTTCAGTGGAAGCGGAATATCGACAGCGCCGGCCGGGGGGGCCGCACCGAGGACCGCCAGAAGGAAAAGCGCCGCGTATCTCATGCGTCCTGTCGTAGCCGTGGATGGTGCCGGAACTGCAATTCCGAAAGCTGGAAAAATCTATTTCTCTCGCATTCGCTCATGCTGCACCGGAAGACCGCGCCGGCAACGGTGAAAGCGCCACACCTGCACCGGTTTTCTCCGGGACGGCGCGACTGTATAGCGATGGCACTGCCATCACAACCGCAGCCCCCGGAAAAACAGCGTGCGGTCAACAGAGTCTCGTGTGAGATCACCTCGAGGGACAAGCGGCGTGGACAATCAGAGCGAAACATCGTCATCAGTCGACATCCGTCTCGATCAGACCGGTTCTCTGGCGCTCGTCACGCTCGAGCGGGTCAAGGCGCTGAACGCGCTGACGATCGGCATGCGTGCCGCTCTCCTCACCTGGTTTCCCCGATTTTCCCGCGATCCCAGTGTCTACGCTGTGGCGATCCGCTCCGCGTCACCGAAAGCATTTTCGGCAGGCTCTGACGTTCGTGAGGTGGCAGCACTGGGCCGCGGCGATATGGAAGCCGCCCGCCAGACGTTCCGCGATGAATACGCTCTCAACTGGCGCCTTGAATGCTTTTCCAAGCCCACCGTATCGCTCATGGACGGGATCGTCATGGGCGGGGGTGTCGGAATTTCACTTTATGGAACGCATCGCGTGGCCGGCGAACGCTATCGCTTCGCGATGCCTGAAACGAAGATCGGTCTGTTTCCCGACGTTGGCGTTTGCCACGCGCTGTCCCGCATGCCTGACGAAATGGGCATGTATCTCGGTCTGACAGGGCGCATGATCGGCCGCGCCGATGCTTATGCGCTCGGCCTCGTGACCCACTGCATCGAGGCCGGACATTTTGACGAGATCACGGCCGGTCTCGCCGACACCCAGCCTGTCGATCCTCTGCTCGATACCCGTCACGTTGATCCCGGCGTGACCGAGCACCAGCATCTTCGCGAGTTGATCGCGCGCTGCTTCTCGGCTTCAAGCGTCGCCGAAATTGTAGTGCGCCTGGAAAATGAAACGGGCCGCAATGCCGAGTGGGCAAAGACGGCTGCGGCCGAATTGAAACAACGTGCCCCGCTTTCACTTGCTGTGACACACCGGCATATCCGCGAATCCAGAACACGCGATTTGCGCCAGGTGCTCGAAGAAGATTTTCGTCTGGCTTGCCGTTTTCTTGAGGATCGCGATTTCTACGAAGGCGTGCGTGCCATCGTCATCGACAAGGACAATGCGCCGGTGTGGGTTCCTGCGACTATTGCGGCGGTCGAGCGAGAAATCGTCGAGCGATATTTCGATAAGTCCGCCGGGCCTTCCTGGTCCCTGCCGTCCCGCGCCGACATGCAGGCGATGCGAGCTTGAAGAAATCGGCAAGTTCAGCGCCGGGCTTGCAATATGCTGCCCGTCCACCCGACAGACTTGAGGCAAAAGCAATGTGCTCCTGTAATATATTTTAAAGAATGATTGAGCCGATACCCCGGGAACTATTCTTTTACTATATCTATTCAGGTAACTTTTAGTTGTTGAAGATAATCTGCCTGCAGAACGCCGGGAAAATAACAACGAACCGGCATATTGCGTAACACAGATATGAGGCAGGGCGATGACTTCGGTGATGGATGCGCGATCGCGCGCGAAGGTTCAACCGGTCGCGGATGAGGGTGTCGAGGGCGAATATCTGCAGGCCCTGCGTCTGATCGAGAGGCTGCACCGGCTCCTCCTCGATGTGATCAAGGACGAGTTCCAGCGCCAGGGCGGGTCGGATCTCAACAGCGTCCAGGCCCTGCTGGTCTACAACATCGGCGAGAGCGAATTGACTGCGGGCGACCTCAAGCGCGGCGGCTACTACCTCGGCTCCAACGTGTCCTACAATCTGAAGAAGCTCGTGGACATGGGATACATCCATTACAAGAAGTCAGAGACCGACGGACGCAGCGTCCGGGTCAGCCTTACCGACAAGGGCCACGACGTTTGTGAAGTTGTGAAGAAGCTCTACGAGCGTCAGCTTGCTTCGTTGGAGACGGTTGGCAGCGTGCAGACCGACGACCTGAAGAGCCTGAACAAGGCCCTGATGCGTTTGGAGCGGTTCTGGTCGCACCAGATCCTCTATCGCCTGTAAGCTCGCAACAGATCGGCAGCGCAGGTCCATCGCCTTTGAATCAGCTCGGATTGCCGGGGAAACCCGCGCGATCCGTGACGCTGAGTCTGGGAGGCACCTGCGGCATCAAGAGGTCAACCCGTCCACGCCGCAGCGCGATGGGCTCCCGACCCGTGCCAATCGCACGCGCGCCCATCCGTCTTAGATTGACCTGCAACGTGGCGCGGCATTTCGCTGCGTCGGACCGCGCTTGATGCGGATCAAGTAGTCTCGAGCCACCAAATGTTTTAACCGAACCGCCGTGAATGAAGCCGGGAGCGCCTGAAGGGGCCGTCCGGCAAGGTTCGACGGCATATGTTCAGGTAACGTTCAGCGTGGCTCTGGAACACTCCGCTTGATGCGATCGGGGTATGGATCGCGACACGAAAGCGGTTGATCCGGAAGCCGGAGCCGGGGCATGGTGCCCGCCAACTGGGCGGATACAGCCCCGATAGGGTCAGGAAACGTGCAGATGGACTACGCCGGACGGTTCAAGGCGGCTCTCGACCAAATCAAGTCCGAGGGACGCTACCGGGTTTTTGCCGATCTCAAGCGCCGGCGGGGAGAATTCCCCTCCGCAACCCGTTTCACTGAAAAGCTCTCCCACCCGATCACAGTCTGGTGCTCGAACGACTACCTCGGGATGGGACAGCATCCGGCGGTCCTCGCCGCCATGCACGAGGCGATCGACGTCGCAGGCGCCGGGTCTGGTGGCACCCGCAACATTTCCGGGACGACCCGCTATCACGTGGAGCTCGAGCAGGAGATCGCAGGGCTGCATGGCAAGCAAGCCGCCCTTCTGTTCACGTCGGCCTACGTCGCCAACGACGCCACGCTGTCCACGATCCAGAAACTCATTCCCGGCTTGGTGATTTTCTCCGACGAGAAAAATCATGCCTCGATGATCGAAGGCATCCGGCGCGGCGGCGGCGAGAAGCGCATCTTCCGCCACAACGATGTTGCCGATCTCGAAGCCAAGCTCGCTGAATACCCGATCGAGACGCCCAAGCTGATCGCGTTCGAGAGCGTCTATTCGATGGACGGTCACATCGCGCCGATCGCAGCCATCTGTGATCTGGCCAAGACCTACGGCGCCATGACCTATCTCGACGAAGTGCACGCGGTTGGCCTCTATGGCCCGCACGGCGGCGGCATTGCCGAGCGGGATGGCGTCATGGACCGCCTCGACATCATCAACGGCACCCTGGCCAAGGGCTACGGCGTGATGGGCGGTTACATTGCCGCCTCTCGCGACATCTGCGACGCCATCCGGTCTTTTGCGGCCGGGTTCATTTTCACGACTTCGGTCGCCCCGGCGGTCGCGGCGGGAGCTCTGGCCTCGATCCGCTATCTCAAGACGAGCCAGATCGAACGCGCCCGCCACCAGGAACGCGCCCGCACGCTGAAGGCGATGCTCAAGGCCGCCCGGATCCCGGTCATGGACAACCCGAGCCACATCGTACCGATCCTTGTGGGCGATCCCGTCCACTGCAAGGCTGTCACGGACACGCTGCTCGACCGCTACGGCATCTACGCCCAGCCGATCAATTACCCGACCGTTCCCCGCGGAACGGAGCGCATCCGCCTGACGCCCTCGCCGCAGCATACGGACGCCCAGATGCAGGCGCTCGTTAACGCGCTGTCGGAGCTTTGGGCCGCTTGCCCGCTGTCTCACGGCCAGACCGTCCGCCTCGCTGCGGAGTGAATGCGGCGCCGCGTCTCGCCGGAAGGGTTGGTCCAACCCACCCCGCGGGGCGTTTCGGAAACCGGGAATCCCTGCGTAGTGTGGTCGCGAGCCCGGGGGGCCGGTTGTGGGGCCAGTGCACCACGTGGTATTCCCGACCGTAAGACTTTCGTCGAACATGGGCCTCCGCCCGCCTGTTCGTCGCGCCAACCCGATCCGCCGCAGAACACGATCCGCAAATAAGCGAGGAAACCCATGTTCAACCTGAAGGGCAAGTCGAGCCCGACCGAGCGCTTTTTCAAGGCCCACATTGAGGATACCGATCCCGAGGTCGCGTCCGCGATCGCCAAGGAGTTCGGCCGTCAGCAGGACGAAATCGAGCTCATCGCCTCTGAAAACATCGTTTCCCGCGCCGTCCTCGACGCCGCCGGCAGCGTTCTGACCAACAAGTATGCCGAAGGCTACCCGGCCAAGCGCTACTACGGCGGGTGCCAGTACGTTGATATCGTCGAAGAACTCGCGATCGAACGGGCAAAGAAGCTGTTCAATTGCGGCTTTGCCAACGTCCAGCCGAACTCTGGTTCGCAGGCCAACCAGGGCGTGTTCAACGCGCTCCTGCAACCCGGCGACACGATCCTCGGCCTGTCGCTGGCCGCCGGCGGTCACTTGACGCACGGCGCTCCCGTCAACCAGTCGGGCAAGTGGTTCAAGGCCGTGCACTACGGCGTGCACCCCGAGACCCACCTCATCGATTTCGACGAGGTGCGCAAGCTGGCTCGCGAGCACAAACCCAAGCTCATCATCACGGGCGGCTCCGCGTATCCGCGCCGCATCGACTTCGCCGAGTTCCGCAAGATCGCCGATGAAGTGGGCGCCTACCTGCTCGTCGACATGGCGCATTTCGCAGGCCTCGTCGGCGCCGGCCTCTATCCGAGCCCGTTCCCGCACGCGCACGTGGTGACCTCGACGACGCACAAGACGTTGCGCGGTCCGCGCGGCGGCATCATCCTGACCAACGAGGAAGACCTCGCCAAGAAGTTCAACTCGTCGATCTTCCCCGGCATCCAGGGCGGCCCGCTCATGCATGTCATCGCCGGCAAGGCGGTTGCATTCGGTGAGTGCCTCCAGCCGGAATTCAAGACGTACATCCAGAACGTCATCGACAACGCCAAGGCCATGGGCGAAGTGCTCGTCAACGCCGGGTTCGCGCTGGTTTCGGGCGGCACCGACAGCCACCTTATCCTCGTCGACCTGCGTCCCAAGGGCCTCACCGGTAACATCTCCGAAAAGGCTCTCGGCCGCGCGCACATCACCTGCAACAAGAACGGAGTGCCGTTCGATCCTGCCAAGCCGATGGTCACCTCGGGCATTCGCCTGGGTTCGCCGGCCGGCACGACGCGCGGGTTCGGCGTTGCGGAGTTCCGCGATGTCGGCCGCATGATCGCGGAGGTCCTCGAAGGCCTCGCCAAGAACGGCGAAGCGGGTAACGGCGCCGTGGAAGAGAAGATCAAGAACGAGGCGACGGCGCTGTGCCGCCGCTTCCCGATCTACGGCTGATCGCACGGGTTCGACTAATAGAAGCGCCGGGCGGCCTGCCGACCGGCGCTTTTTCATTGGCAAGGCTTGTGTATTGCGGGGGTATCGCGACGCCGATGCCAGCCCGAATCGGGATCCCGGTCTAGAACGGATCGCAAACCGCTCCAGTCGAAGGCTTCCCCATGCGCTGCCCTTATTGCGCCTGTGAAAATACCAGCGTCAAAGACAGCCGTCCGACGGACGAGAACGCGTCCATCCGGCGCCGCCGCGAGTGTCCCGATTGCGGCGGCCGTTTCACCACGTTCGAGCGTGTTCAGTTGCGCGAACTGATCGTCGTGAAGCGGTCCGGCCGTAAGGTCACGTTCGACCGTGACAAGCTGATGAAGTCCGTCACGATTGCCACCCGCAAACGCCCGATCGACGACGATCGCATCGAGCGCATGGTGTCGGGCATCGTTCGGCAGTTGGAAAGCACCGGCGAAACGGAGATTCCATCCTCGGTCATCGGCGAGCGCGTGATGGAGGCGCTCCGCGGTCTCGACCCCGTCGCTTACGTGAGATTTGCCTCGGTGTACCGGGACTTCACCGAAGCCGCCGACTTTCAGGAAGTGTTGGGCGAAATTGCAGGCGACGATACCGTCGTGCCGCTTCACCATAAGCGTCTCGGCAGTTGAGCAGCGCGCCGGTTGATTAAGCCATGTCTACGATGCTTCGCGTCACTTGACGGACCGGGGGTGCGGTGGGCTGATAGAGAAAACGCGCCCACTCCGGTCCCGACGAACGCATGACCTCATCGCCATCTCCCTTCGACGTCGACATGATGCGGATCGCCTTGCGCATGGCGGCGCGCGGCCTCGGCAACACCGCGCCCAACCCGTCGGTCGGAGCCGTCATCGCCGACGAAACGACCGGTGAGATCATCGCCCGCGGCTGGACACAGCCGGGCGGCCGTCCGCACGCTGAGACCGAGGCCATCCGGCGCGCCGGCGACCGGGCGCGCGGCAGGACGCTCTATGTCACGCTCGAACCCTGCGCGCATTTCGGCAAGACGCCCCCGTGCGCCGATGCGATCATCGCGGCGGGACTTCGACGCGTCGTCGTGGGGGTCGCCGACCCGGATCCGCGCACGGCCGGGCAGGGCATCGCCAGATTGAAAGCTGCCGGCATCGTCGTCACTGGGCACGTCTGTGAAGACGAGGCGCGTTGGATGACCCTCGGCCACATTCTGCGCGTGACCGCGCGACGCCCGTTCGTGACGCTCAAGCTGGCCACGGATGCGCAAGGTCAAATCGCACCGGGAGACGGTACCGCCCCATGCTGGGTGACCGGACCGCAAGCCCGCGCTGCCGGACATAAGCTGCGGGCGGAATCAGATGCCATTCTGATCGGGGCCGGAACGCTGCGCGCAGACGATCCGGAATTGACCTGCCGGCTGCCGGGACTTGCGGCCCGCTCCCCCATCCGCGTCGTGCTCGCCGGCCGGCAACCGCTCGATCCGAAGGCGAAGCTTTTGGCCGGCGCGGCCACGATTCCCGTTCTCGTGATCCGCAGCGGGGCGGCGCTGGTCCAGGATCATGATCTCGCATCGGCCGGCGCCGAAGTGATCGAATGTCCGGGGCACGGGCTCGAACCGGCACTGGAACGGCTGGCGGCGCGCGGCATCACGCGGCTTCTCGTGGAAGGGGGCCCGTCGGTCTGGAAGTCCTTCGCTGCGGCCGGAGCCGTGGATGAAGTGGCGCTCTTCATGGCCGGTTCGCCGGGCGAGATCGCGGCGGCAGAGGCGCTGCGGCGGCACGTCGGTGCGGTAACGTTGCAACCGGCGGATCGCCGTCCGGCCGGCTCCGATACCATGTGGCTATTGCGCCCGGTCGCCACCTCGGCCACATGAGCGATCCCGGCCGGGTCCTGCGCGGCCACATCGAACGGGGCAATCATGTTTACGGGCATCATTACAGGCATTGGCGAAGTGATCGGTCGCGAGGGTGGCCGGTTCGTGATCCGCTCGCCTTACGATCCGGCCGGAATCGATCTGGGGGCCTCGATTGCGTGCGACGGCGTTTGCCTGACCGTCACTTCCGTGGTTGCAGACGCAGACGGCAGCGCCTTCACGCTGGACGTGTCCAACGAGACGCTTTCCAGAACCACTCTTGGCGAATGGCAGGCCGGCCGTGCCATCAATCTGGAGCGAGCGTTGAAAGCCGGCGACGAACTGGGCGGCCACATCGTCTCCGGGCACGTCGATGGCCTCGCCCGCATTCTCTCGCGCACCGCCGATGGGGACAGCGAACGCTTCGTTCTTGATGCCGGGCCGGATCTGGCCCGCTTCATAGCACCGAAGGGGTCGGTCGCGCTGGACGGTACCTCTCTGACGGTCAATGAAGTCGATGGAAACCGGTTTGGAATCAATCTCATTCCCCACACCTTGACCCAGACGGCATGGGGGCGCAAAAAGCCGGGCGACCTCGTCAATCTGGAGGTCGATATGTTCGCGCGCTACATGGCGCGGCTGTTGGAGTTCCGTCCGTGACCGCAACGAAGTCGAGCGGCCTGTCGCCTGTTCCGGCCAAGCCCGCGTCCGCGGTTTCCCCGACGCACGAGATCGTCGAGGAACTGCAGAATGGACGCATGGTCGTGCTCGTCGATGCGGAAGATCGGGAGAACGAGGGCGATCTCGTCATTGCGGCGCAGATGGCGACCCCGGACGCCGTGAATTTCATGGCCAAGCATGGGCGTGGTCTCATTTGTCTTGCCCTGACGCCGGCCCGCGCCGAGGCTCTCGGCCTGGAGATGATGGTGCGCAACAATGCGTCCCGCAATCGCACCGCATTCACCCAGTCGATCGAGGCCCGCGAGGGCATCTCCACCGGCATCTCCGCTCATGACCGGGCCCGGACGATCTCGACCGCGATCGATCCGACCAAGGGCGCCGGCGACATCGTATCCCCTGGTCATGTGTTCCCGCTGATCG
The DNA here is from genome assembly GCA_025458125.1 of Hyphomicrobium sp. Classification (GTDB taxonomy): domain Bacteria; phylum Pseudomonadota; class Alphaproteobacteria; order Rhizobiales; family Hyphomicrobiaceae; genus JAGVSR01. The sequence goes on along the minus strand of JALOTA010000042.1, from coordinate 2,304 downwards.
CGCGCGACGGCGGCGTTCTGATCCGCGCCGGGCATACGGAAGCGTCCGTCGATCTGGCCAAACTCGCCGGCCTCGCTCCGAGCGCCGTGATCTGCGAGATCATGAACGACGACGGCACGATGGCGCGCATGCCCGACCTTGTGGAATTCGCCGCGCGTCACAAGCTCAAGATCGGCACCATCGAAGATCTCATCGCCTACCGCCTGAAGAACGACCGGCTGGTGGAACGCGTTGCAGAAACGCGCTTCGAGAGTGCTTTCGGGGGGCCCTTCGATCTCAGGGTGTACGCGACCACGGTGGACCACACCGAGCACTTGGCCATCGTGAAAGGCAACATCGGCGGACCCGATCCCGTGCTCGTCCGCGTCCACGCCGTCAATGTACCGGCCGATCTTTTGGGCCTGGGCGAAACGAAGGACGGCGAAAGCACCATCGCGAAATCATTGCGTGCCATCGAACGCGAAGGACGCGGCGTTGTGGTGTTGATCCGCGACCTTGGTGCAAAGAGCGTGTCCGACTGGATCGGCCGGCGCAAATCCGGCAGCGGCAACGCGGCCGCCAACCGCCGTCAGGTCGAAACCGGCATCGGGTCGCAGATCCTTCGCGACCTGGGTGTGCGCGACATGGTGCTCCTCACCAATTCGCCCGAGCAGATCTATATCGGGCTGGAAGCCTTCGGGCTGCGCATCGTCGATACTCGGGCGATCGGATAGAATGCATGGCTGATCGCTCTGAATCGAGTCGCCCTACTACGCGGAGATCAATGGTCATCTGCTCGCAGGTGCGCTTGCCGTACTCGCCGAGAATGGATGCGACGCGACGTGCGTGTCTGTCTATGGCGCCCTGGAGATTCCGCAGGCACTGGCCGCCGCAGTGTCTGCTGGACAGGTCGGAGCTTCTAATGCGCCGTATGCCGGCGTGATCGCGCTGGGTTGCGTCATCCGCGGCGAGACTTCGCACTACGACATCGTCTGTAACAATGCCAATCATTGGCTCATGGAGACCGCCATTCGTCATTCCATACCGCTCGGCAACTCGATTCTAACCGTCGACACGCGCCAGCAGGCATTGGCGCGGGCGGCAGGCGGCGCGCCGTCCGGCAAGGGCGGAGATGCTGCGCGCGCCTGCCTCGGCCTTATCGCACTGAAGCAGCGGCTCGCCGGAGCCGCCGCATGACCGCAATTCCAAAGAACGCGTCGAGCAAAGGCGCTACGCCCAGATCGAAGGCCCGCATGGCCGCCGTGCAGGCGCTCTACCAGATGGAGTTGGCCGGCGCCGACGTGGCCGAAGTTGTTGACGAATTCGAGCGTCTCCGGTTCACGCCGGCCGAACAGCCGTCTCCGGGCGAGGATGATGATGCCGCCGCCGATCTGGAGGAAACCGATTCCACGTTCTTCTCCGAAATCGTGCGCGGCGTCGTCCGCCGCCAGCGCGATATCGATCCGTTGGTTCACGAGCAGTTGGCGGCCGGCTGGCGCCTCGTCCGCGTCGATGCCATTCTGCGCGCGATCCTGCGTGCCGGCACGTTCGAGCTTCTCGAACGCCGCGACGTTCCCGGACGCGTCGTGATCAACGAATACATCAATGTGGCCCACGCCTTCTTCGACGAGGAGGAGCCGCGCGTCGTCAATGGTGTACTGGACAAGCTCGGCCGGAAACTCCGCAGCGGGGAATTCGACCGCAAGCGCCCCGCTGGCGACGAGCGCTAACGGAGCAGCCTGCGCTGCGTTGCCTCGCTGAACGGAGTAGAAGCGTGTCCGCCAAGATCACGAGCGAAAGCGAACTGATCCGAACGTATCTGGCGCCGCTCACGCGGACTTTCGCAGGCGCCTTTCATCTCGCTGATGATTGCGCCGTCTACACCCCCACCCCCGGTCGCGAACTCGTCATCACGACGGACGCCGTTGCAGCCGGAGTGCATTTCTTCGCGGACGATGCCCCGGAAGACATCGCGTGGAAGGCGCTGGCGGTCAACGTCTCCGACCTTGCGGCGAAGGCGGCCGCCCCGCGTGTCTACCAGATGGCGCTCTCGTTTCCCGAAGCGCCGTCGCACGAATTCATGCAGCTATTTTCCAAGGGCCTCGCCGAAGCGCAGGCGGCCTTTGGCATCGTGCTCTGTGGCGGCGATACGGATCGCCGGCCCGGGCCTCTGTCGGTCACCGTCACGGCTATCGGCGAGGTGGAAACGGGATTGCGTCTCACGCGCGATGGGGCGCGTGCCGGCGATGCGATTTTCGTGACGGGAACCTTGGGCGACGCGGCCTGCGGCCTGAAGCTGCGCCGCGGCGACCAGGACACAGGCGC
>JALOTA010000115.1 GCA_025458125.1 Hyphomicrobium sp. | reverse complement strand
CAATACCGGTTCGGGGGACACGCCCAGCACCTTCGCGGAGGCCACTCCGATCGGAATGACGATCAGTGCGGTGGCGGTGTTGGAGATGAGCTGACCGAGTACTGCGGTCAACAGGAACAGCCCGCCGAGCAGCGCATAAGGGCCAGAGTCTCCCACTGCCGCCACGAGATATTCTGCCATCAACTGTGCCGCCCCGGTCTTCTGCATCGCGGTCGACAGAGGCATCATTGCTGCGACCATTATCACGGTGGTCCAGTTGATCGCGCGGTAGGCGTGTTCGACATTCATGATGCCCGTCAGCACCACCGCACCCGCAGCCAGCATTCCAGCGACGGCGGTCGGAACGATTCCGGTGGCGAGCAGGACAACCATAGAAAGAAGAATGATAACGGCCTGGGTCGCACCCGGACCCATCGGCACGGCTTGGCGGCGCACCAGTTCGGGTGAATTCACAACCAATACGTCCGGGTCGGACAGGCGCTCGTCCAGAGCCTGCCATGTCCCTTGAAGAAGCAGCGTGTCGCCTGCCTGCAGCTCGGTCGTTGCGGCGTCGATCGTCACACCGGCGCGAAGAATCGACAGGATGATGAGATCGCCGCTTTCCGTCACCATGCCGGGAAACGCCGTGGTGCCAATCAGCCCCGACCGAGGAGGGATCACGACCTCCGCGAGTCCGGAACTGCGGTTGAACAGAGTATCTCCAGCCTCGCCGGTGTCGGCCTCCTCGCGGAAAGCCAGATGAGAACCGGCAGCAAAACGCGCCGCAGCGTCGGCATCGCCCTTCAGAATGAGGTAGTCGCCCGCTGCAATTGTTTCGCGCCTGAGCGGCATCCCCGTCTTTCCGTCCTGCACGGCGACAAAGGCAAGGCCATGCTCCGTCTTCAGGTCGGGAAGTCCTTCACGGGCCGTTCCGGCCAATGGCGAAGATGACTTGACGCGCAACCGGAAGACGCCGCTCGACAGGCCGTACTGCTCGATCAGCGTTTGAGCGTGACGGCTGAAATCGGCAGGCATGGAAGCGCCATTCCGGAACGGCAGCAGCTTCTCGCCGAAGAGAACGATGATCGCCATGGAGCCTAAGAGCAGTGGCACGCCGACAAGCGCGAACTCGAAAAAGCTGAAGCGGTTGTAACCGGCGTCCTGAGCGGCCTCCGATACTAGAACGTTCACGGGGGATCCGGTGAGCGCAAGCATCGATCCTGCATGGGCTGCAAAAACGAGAGGCATCAGCAATTGCGATGCATGGCGCTTCAGTCTCACCGCGATGACCACCACCACAGGAAGCAGAGCAGCGATCGCGCCGTTGAGGCTTATGATCGCCGTGAGCAACGCTCCCAGAGACATCATCAGCACCAGCAGCCGCGAGCGGCTGTCTTCACCTGCCTTCTCAATGAGTAACTGACCTGCCCAAGCCGTGACGCCGGTCTTCTCCAGAGCCGCCGACACAACGAAAAGTGTCGCAATGAACATCACCGCCGGATCGCCATAGCCCGAAAGCGCATCCTGCAGCGACAAGAGCCCGGTCGCCCAAAGGGAAAGTCCGACCGCCATCGCCACCACGACGACCGGCAATTTGTTCGAAACGAACAGCACGACCGCAGTGGCGATGATGAGAAATATGATGGTGATGTCGCTCACGAGCGTTCCCCCGATTGCGTCGCCCGGTCTGCATTCCGCCGCACGCTATTGCTTTTTGAACTATCGAAGCTCATGGAACAATGAAAAAATATTTTGGGAATAAAGGCGCTTACATCCGGCCAGAGGACGCGATAGGCGTGGCATTCGCGGCAAAGGTCATTGTTGGCGACGCAGGGCAGGGCAATGACGTGTAAGCAGGACTTTGGGAGGCTCAATTGAGTGATGCCGATGTGATATTCGCCATCATCGCGGGGGTGGTCGGACTGCTGATCTGGGGCCGCCTCCCGGTGATGCTGGTGGCACTGATGGTTCCGCTCGCGCTGTTTTTCTCCGGCATCCTGCCTCTCGATCAGGTGTTCGCCGGTTTCGGCGACACGGTGATCATCTTCATCGCCAGCCTGTTCGTCGTCGCGGCCGGCCTCGAGGCATCCGGCGTCACCGCATGGGTCGGTCAATGGCTGTCCCGCGCGGTGGGATCAAGTCCGTTCAAGCTGTCCGTTTTCACTGTGCTGATCGCGGCGCTGCTCAGCCCGCTGATCAGCCAGAGCGGCGCGGTCGCCGCGCTTGTCCCGGTTGTTATCCTGCTGACATTGCGAATGGGAAAGTCGCCGTCGAAGTTCCTGATGCCGTTGGCTTTCGCCTCGGCCGCCGGATCGAAGCTGGCTTTGACCGGCACGCCGAAAAACGTTCTGGTGTCTGACGCGGCGGCCGATGCAGGCTATGGCTCCTTTGGCTTTTTCGAGTTCGCCTGGGTCGGCGTGCCGCTACTCCTGGGCACCGTTCTGATCGTTGCCGCGTTAGGTCGCCGGCTGCTGCCTGAGCGCCAATCCGCTAATCTTCCGGAGGATTTCGGCCAGCACGCGCATACGCTGGCGGAACAGTATGCAATGACCGGGAGCGCACGGCTATATCGCGTGCTCGACGGTTCACCGTTACTGGGCAAATCGCGCGAGGCGCTCGATCCGGTTGCAGGAATAAGCCTGCTCGCTGTTTCCGGCGCCACGCCCGACAGGGCCGAGTCCAGGACCTTCGCACCGGGTGACGTTCTCGTTTTGCGCGGCAACATGGATGTCTTGTCCAAGTTCGCGGATGCAAACCGTCTCGAAGTGATGCCGGACGCCGAGGGCTCGATCGCCGACATGTTGTTCAACCGGCATTCGGGTCTAGCCGAAGTCGTGGTCAAGCCACGCTCGAAACTCATCGGCACGGTCATGTCACCGGGGTCCGTTACCGAGAGCGGACAACTCGTCGTGGTAGCGGTCCAGCGCAACGGCCAGGACCTTGGCGGCGCCAATATGGGCGACGTCGACGGTGCGGCGGGCGTGACGCTCCAGGCCGGCGATCACCTGTTGCTCCAGGGGACGTGGCGGGCGCTGGAGCGAATGTCCAGCGATCCCGATGTCCTTGCCGTCGACTCGCCCGATGCTGTCCGCCGCCAGGCGGTGCCACTGGGACGGGGCTCGAAGAGGATGCTGGCGATCCTGGCGACTATGGTGGTGGTACTGGCGGCCGGCATCCTGCCGGCTCCTGTCGTTGTGCTGATCGCGGCGATGGCGGTGATCGGCTCCCGTATTATCACCGTCCCGCAGGTGTACCGCGCCATCGACTGGAATACGGTCGTGCTCGTCGCATCCATGTTGCCCCTCTCAACGGCGATGAACCGAACCGGTGTCTCGACGCAAATGGCCGATTTCCTCGTCACGGCACTCGGCGGAGCCAATCCGACGACCCTTCTCGCCGGCCTGTTCTTCTTCACCGCCATCCTGGGACAGGTGATCTCGAACACGGCCACCGCCATGATTGTCATTCCGATTGCTATCATGGCTGCTGGCGATTTGGGAATTTCAGCCAAGCCCGTTCTCATGTCGCTGAATGTTGGCGCCTCGGCGGCTTTCCTCACGCCGGTTGCAACGACGTCAAACCTGATCGTAATGGGCCCCGGCGGCTATCGCTTCGGTGACTACTGGAGGCTCGGTCTTGTGCTCATGGCGCTCTATTTCGTGATTGCGGTTTTCTGGGTGCCCGTCGTATGGAAGCTATGAGTTTGCCGTCACAACGAGAATGACCAATCGAGCCGGGATCGAATGTCGATTAAATTTTTTGCCCGAGAAGCCGTTTGTATGATTATCGTCCATTGAGATTACGAACGGGCCTTGAGCCAGAAAAGGACTTATCATGTCATCGCCCGCCGATCTGTTGGATACCAAGGCTGCCGAGGCTCACCTGCTGCGCTTTCTCGCAATCGACGGGGTGACCGGTGAGGAGCAAGCCATCGCCGAAGCCGTGATCGACGAACTGGTTAAGGTGGGCGTGCCCAAGGGTGCGATCCGTTTCGACGATGCCCACAAGCGGATACCCTTGCCGACACAGACCGGAAATCTGATTGTCGATCTTCCGGGCACGGCCGAGGGGCCGCATCTGTTGTTCGCCACCCATCTCGATACGGTGCCGCTCTGCCGCGGGGCGAAACCGAAGGTAGAAGGCCGACGCGTGGTGTCCGACGGAACGACCGCGCTCGGGGGCGACAACCGCACTGGTTGTGGCGTGCTGGTGAGCCTCGCCGAGACGCTGATCAAACACAAGCTGCCGCATCCCAACATCACGCTACTCTTTACTGTGCGCGAGGAGAGCGGGCTTCATGGCGCCCGGGAACTCGACCCAAAGGAACTCGGCGGCGCCGTCATGTGCATCAACGTCGATAGCCAGAAGCCTGAGGACATCATCACTGGCGCCGTCGGCCAGGAGAACTGGGAAGTGGAAATCAAGGGCCGCGCCTCCCATGCCGGCCTTGCGCCGGACAAGGGCATATCGGCGACGCTCGTCGGCGCGATGGGTCTGGCCAATGCGCGCCGCGACGGCTGGTTCGGAAAGGTCGAAAAGCCAACGGGTAACGGCACGTCAAACGTCGGTATCTTCGGCGGCAAGGACGGCAAGCCCGCAGGCGACGCGACGAACGTCGTGACCGACTACGCCTGGATGCGCGGCGAGGCGAGAAGTCCGGAGTCGAGCTTCGCCACCGAGATCGCAGAGGCTTTTGCCGGAGCCTTCGAGGAAGCGCGACAAGCCGTAAAGGCAACCGATGGCGCGGTGGCCGAGGTAGCCTTTTCCCACGTCAAGGCCTATCCGCCCTTCCGGCTCGCCGACGACGCACCGGCCGTGCGTCGCGCCGCCAAGGCGCTCGAAGCGCTGGGGCTCAAGCCGAATGTGATATTCTCGCCCGGCGGACTCGATGCCAATTGGTTGGACAAGCATGGCATTCCCACCGTCACCATCGGCGCCGGCCAGCGCGAGGTGCATACGGTGAAGGAGTACGTGGAACTCGATGAATATGTCACCGGCTGCAAGATCGCGGTAATGGCCGCGACGTTGCAAGCCTGATACGGGGCGCGCTGTCTCCCGTAAATCAGAAGAAGAAGCGTACGCCCGCCAGGACGCCGTAGGCGTCCTGAAACGTGATGCCCTGCTCGGCGCTATAGGTGAATTTGCGGACACCCGCATACACGTCGATGGATTGATCATCGAAGGTCTGAACGGCATAAACGCCGTAGTTCTCGGTCTTGGCACCGTCCGAGAGGAAATCCCAGCCCTGGTAATAGTCGACGGAGAGCGACGTCGCGCCGACGGTGAACACCTCGTTGCGCCAGCCCGCGCGTCCCCACACATAACTGGCCCCATCGATCTGCTGGCCGGCTGAAAGCGCGAAATTGAGCCCCGTCGGCGTATCGTATGCACGACAGTCGCCGAACCCGCCAGCCTCTGCGTGTCGTCGCCGTCGGGATTATCCAGCCACTGGTAGCCGGCAGCGGCCCGTATCGCGAAGTCCCCGGCTTCGCCGATCCAACGGGCCGCCACGTCGTAGTAATCGATATCGTCCTCCTCGACGAGAACGTTCTTGCCATAGGAGGTCGATAGCATCACGCCGGCAACGACCGGCGTGTCGTATCGGGCACGAAAGCGACGCGCGCCGTCGAAGCTGTTGTTCACCTGCCCGATGGTGACGCTGGTCAGCTGACCATTGGCATCCCGAAATCGAAATGAGCCAAAGCCGTCGGATGAATCCGTCGCACCGGCGTGGAAGGTGAAGGAATCATCCAGTCCGGCCGTACCGTCCGAAGCGGTGCTGCCTTGGCCGAAGGAAACCGTGCCGTATTTGGTATCCCCCGCGACTTCAAACCAGCGCAGTGCGGTCCGCTGCCATTCGATCCACTCCGGCGTGAAATCCTGC